>JAIVJP010000472.1 GCA_020199975.1 Acidobacteriota bacterium | reverse complement strand
CATCAACCATGCGATCGCGGCCATCAACCTCGACGACGGGAGTGATTAGGGTGACCATGTTGTCACGAATCGTGCGCACGTACGGGCTTTCGTCCACGGCGAGCCGGTAGGCAAGCTCCATGAGCGCTGTCGGCGAACCAGTTTCGGTCGAATGAATGGCGCCGGTGATGTAATAGATGGGAAACGACGCCGCGACGAGCCGTTCGGCCTCATCATCGTTCATGTTGATGGTGCGCGGGTCGGCAAGTTTGGCAAGCCGAGCGCGGTTCTCATCAAGCTTGCCCAGCAAACTTTCTGAGGCCACCGCCACCGCGATCATCTCGCGTCCCTCTTCAGTAGTGCCAATTGAATAAACCTTAACGCGCGGGCTCGCTTTCTCCAGCATACGCATGTAGCTATAAACTTCCGCAGCGTAGGGCAACTTGCCCGGCGCCCCGGCGACATCTCCGAGGACGGCCTTCGGCGTCGGCACGTTTGGGGAGGCCGGGAGATAATCGGTCAAAGGCGAGTTAAAAAAAGTCTCGGTTGTATACTCGCGAATCTTCTTCGAGTATTCCTCGTCCACGTGCTGCTTGGGATCGCGGGCAGGCTTCACCTGGGCATTTGTTAAGATTTGTGCCGCGGCAGTTATGACAATAAACAAAAGGGTGGCGCGAAGGAGAAGGTCTCGATTCATCTCGGGTTCCTCAGGTCTGTCTAAAGAGAATGTCGCGTGGCGATGGTCTAGCACCCCACGCGGCTACCCGCGTGGGGACCATGGCCGGAAGGCGCACCGGCGTCATGTCGAACCGAAGTCCTGGTTGTTAGAATTCATTAAAAGGAGGAGCAGAAAGTTTTTAAGCTAAATGCGCTGCCTAAGTCAAATGCTTTCCAATTACGCTGAAAGCGTTGCCAATTTCAGTCCAGGGTTGCTCGGAACCTGAAGCGGATTTGCCAACACCTTCGGCGTTACACTTCCAGAATTTCTGTATGCCGCAGGGTTGAAGCAACCCTGGGCTGGAATTAGCCAACGCCTTCGCCGTAATCTTAATTAGCCGGACCAGCTGACATTCATAACGCCAATTCCGGGCGGACTGCTTGAGTTGTATTTTCACAGCAGCATCAACTCGAACTGAACCGCTATCCCAGGTTGACGCAAATCACGGACGTCGGTATCGTGCCGTATACTTGAGAGACACACGATGCAAGCCCGAATTTTTCAATTGAACTGTTCTCCTGGTGGTCTCCCCAAGCTGGCAGTACGCGAGGCAGTGGTAACCCAGTTAGGTCTGATTGGGGACGACCATAAGTTTCCGGAGATTCATGGGGGGCCGGAACGCGCGCTGTGTCTTTTCTCTCTGGATCGTATCATCGAACTGCAGGCAGAGGGCCACTCGATTTTCCCCGGAGCCGTCGGGGAAAATGTAACGATCTCCGGACTCGACTGGGATCGCATGACGCCTGGCCAACGGCTGGCCCTGGGCGAGGAGGTGCTGATCGAAATAACCACCTATACCTCGCCATGCAATTCCATCGCCGACACCTTTGCCGACGGGAAGTATCAACGCATCTCTCAGAAAGTTCATCCTGGCTACTCACGCGTCTATGCTCGCGTGTTGCAGCCAGGGCGCCTCACTGTTGGTCAAACAGTACGCTTGCTCAACGGCAGCGACCCCAGCTAGTTGTAACCTGCACATCGAGCAAATAGAATTAGGCATCGATGATAGACAAGATGCCAGATCACGAGTTCAAGACCGCCCGGCCGCGCGCCCAGCCTCCCGAAGAAACCGACCTGGTTCAGATAAAACCGGTCAGCAAATCAGCGGGCGGGGTGCCGGCAATTGTTTCAGCAGTTAAAAGTGCCTGGAACGAAATGGGGCCCGTGCGCGGATTGCGTACTCTCCTGAAACTCAATCAGCAGGGAGGATTCGATTGTCCGGGTTGCGCCTGGCCAGAGCCCGACGAAGCGCGATCTCATGCTGAGTTCTGCGAGAATGGCGCGAAGCATGTGGCGGAAGAAGCCACCACCAAACGCGTTTCGCCGGAGTTCTTCAGTCATTGGAGCCTCGCAGATCTTTCCTACAAATCCGATTACTGGCTCGGAAAACAGGGACGCATTACCAATCCCATGGTTCTTCGCCGTGGCGCCACGCATTACGAGCCCATCACCTGGGATAAAGCCTTGCTGGGAAGGGAACTGTGACGCTGGAGGACTTTGAGTTGGCTCAGGCAATCTTTGTGATTGGACAAAACCCCGGCACAAACCATCCGCGCATGCTCACCGCGCTCGAGAAGGCCAAGAAGAATGGCTGCACCCTCGTGCATGTCAATCCGCTTCCGGAAGCTGGGATGTCGACCTTCAAACACCCGCAAGACGTGCTCAGTTGGCTGGGTGGGGGAACCCAACTGGCGGATCTTTTTCTCCAAGGGCAGATCAATGGCGATGTTGCACTGCTGAAAGGGATCATGAAAGAGGTCCTGGCAGCAGATGACCGTTCGGGCGGCGGCGTACTCGACCAGGACTTCATCAAAAAATACACGACTGGTTTTGTCGAGTTTGCTGATGCAGTTCGTGAGACTGAGTGGGAAGGGATCATCCAACAGTGCGGGATTCCCAAATCGCAGATCGAGGAAGCCGCCAGAATTTTTATCGCTTCAGAGCGCACGATCTTCTGTTGGGCCATGGGACTAACTCAGCATAAGAACGCGGTGGCCAACATCCAGGAGATCGTAAACCTGATGTTGCTGCGCGGCCAGATCGGAAAGCCAGGTGCAGGGTTGTGTCCTGTTCGCGGTCACAGCAACGTGCAGGGGGATCGCACGATGGGCATCTCGGAGCGGCCGGCAGATACGTTTCTCGATCGACTGGGAACGGAACTCAATTTCGAGCCGCCGCGGACCCACGGCCTGGATACGGTCCAATCAATTCAGGCGATGCATTGCGGCCGCGGCAAGGTCTTTTTCGCGCTGGGTGGAAACTTCCTGTCCGCGACTCCTGACACTGAGTACACGGCTGAGGCGCTCAGGCGGTGCCGCCTGACCGTGCAAGTCTCAACCAAGCTAAACCGGGCACATTTGATAACCGGCGAGCAGGCGTTGATTCTGCCTTGTCTTGGTCGCACAGAGGTTGATCATCAAGCCACTGGACCGCAGTTTGTTACGACCGAGAATTCGATGGCAGTGGTGCAGGCGTCCCGCGGGTTTCTGACACCGGCATCTCCACAGCTGCTTAGCGAGCCGGCGATCGTCTCGCGTCTTGCTCGTGCAACCCTCGGACGTCGCACCGCGATTGACTGGGAAGAGTTAATCGCGGACTACGACCGCATCCGAGAGCTGATCGCTCGAGTGATTCCGGGATTCGAGAATTACAATCAACGCGTACGCCAGCCGGGAGGTTTCTATCTGCCCAGTTCTCCGCGGGAGCGAGTCTTCAAAACACCGAGCGATCGCGCGGTGTTCACTGTTCATGAACTGCCGACGCACAATCTCAGGCCGGGACAGTTTCTGATGATGACAATTCGCAGCCACGATCAGTTCAACACCTCAATCTATGGACTGAACGATCGCTATCGTGGCATTTATAACGGGCGACGAGTCGTGCTTCTGAACAGGGACGACATGCTGGAGGCTGGTTTAAGCGAAGGGCAGACGGTTGATCTTACCAGCCACTTCGAAGGAGAAGAGCGCGTTGCACGTCGTTTCACTGTGGTGCCTTACAGTATTCCGCGTCTTTGTGCGGCGACCTATTTCCCTGAAACAAACGTACTCGTGCCGGTCAGAAGCGTGGCGGAGAAAAGCAACACGCCGGTATCGAAGTCGGTCGTAATCAGCATCAAGCCGACGACGGATAATGGCGCACAGTTCGACTACGATAGCATTGGTGAGTAGTAACGTCAGTGATGTCCTCGTGCCGTATGCACGACATGTTTATAGTCGTAAGAAAAAATGTCAACTTCAAGGCGATCAGGCGCCTGTCAGAACGGCGAGCGACCCCGGTATCAACTGGGAAGTATACTACCCGGGTGGTTATGATAGAGGTTCGTGAGAGCCGGCGCAGATCAGACCGGGTCGCTACCGCTCGCCGTTCTGACAGGATTTTAGCCGCTATGCGGCTGGTGTTTTCTGACTGGATATTTGATCATGATCTCTCAACCTATTCTTCATGAAGACGCAGCGAAATCGGAGCTGTATTCCAATTTGCGGTCGCAACTGCGCAGCCTGGTCGCGGACGAGCGCGACTTCATTGCTAATGCAGCCAACCTGTCGTCGCTTCTTTACCACTTAATGCCCGATCTGAGCTGGGCCGGGTTCTACCTTCACAAGAATGATGAGTTGGTGCTAGGGCCATTTCAGGGACAACCGGCATGCGTACGCATCGCAATTGGCAAAGGCGTTTGCGGCACTGCGGCGCAACAGCGACAGACGATCATCGTTGATAATGTCCACGACTTTCCCGGGCACATTGCCTGCGACAGCGCGTCGAATTCAGAGATTGTCGTGCCCATAATTAAGGACAATCACCTGCTCGGCGTACTCGATCTCGACAGCCCATCGGTGGGACGTTTTGATGACGAGGACGCGCGCGGTCTGAACGAGCTGGTCGAAGTTTTCGTTGAATCAACCAGTTTAGAATGCAGTCGTTAGAAT
>JAIVJP010000471.1 GCA_020199975.1 Acidobacteriota bacterium | reverse complement strand
TATCTAGTCTTTCTAGAATGTTGACTGCAGATCAGAAGAAGTTAGCGATCAGGGTTGCCGCGGGCATTGTAATCGCCGGCGTGATCGTAGCCGTGCTGGCGATTGTTCGCGCTGCGCCAATGGTTCTAGTAGCGCTAGCTGGCGTGGGCCTGATCGTTTTCCTTGTGCTCAGAATCCGCGCTAGCCGCAAGATTAAAGTGATTTTTGGTTTCTACGTCGCCGCCAATGAAATACTGGTCGACGGCGAGCGTGGGCGGTATCACTTCGAAGTCGCTAAAGTCATAAGAACCGGCGAAAAGGTCGTCAGATCGATGCCTGACGCCCCACCTTTGAGCCGCTTTGCGCTGGGTGCTTTGTATTATTCCACCGGCGATCACAATGCTGCGGTTGAACAATTAGGCTTCGCGGCCGAGGAAGAAGTCCTGAAGGAAAGTCGCCATGTTTCGCCATCGCGGCTGTTGCGCCGCTACGTCGCGAAACTGCGGAAGATTGAACGCAGACCAAAGCGCTGGTCCAAAACTAACGCCGCGATTGCAAGTTTGGAACGAATGCATCAGGAGCGCGGCCCCAGGCTGCTCGCGGAAAGCCAGCAACACCTGAAGCGCATGGTTGAGGCTTTCGAAGGCGGCTTATCCGAACAGACGCGTTCGCCCCGCCGGGATCTGGCAATCTCTACGACGCGTTCGCTCAAGTCGATTACGGCGCCGCCTCCCATCTCGGAAGTCTTAAAGGATATCTATCAGGAAGAGCCCAAGATTTCCTGATTCACAAGACCTGGTGCCCACCCCTTGCTCGAAACGCTGTCAGCCGAAATCATCGCGATAGGATCGGAGCTCCTTGCTCCCGACCGCAGCGACACCAATAGTCTCTGGCTTACCGAAAAGCTGAACGGCATCGGCATCGAAGTAAAACTAAAAACCATCGTTGGCGACGACGACGCGCGGCTCGAGGAGGCGATTAAAGACGCGACACGACGGTCTAAGGTTGTCATAACTACCGGCGGTCTTGGGCCAACGGAAGACGACATCACGCGAAAAGTTACCGCCCGGGCGCTGGGTCGCCGGCTCTTGCTGGACGAAAAAATTCTCGCCGAGCTGCGTGAGCGATTCCGAAGCTTTGGTCAGGTAATGCCTGAACGGAACTCGCGCCAGGCGATGGTGATCGACAAAGCTGAAGTGCTGCCTAATCCTAACGGTAGCGCGCCAGGAATGTTTATTGAGCATGAGGGCGTCGCGATCGTGTTGCTGCCGGGGCCGCCCCGGGAGATGCGGCCGATGTTTGAAAACCATGTCCAGTCGAGGCTGGCTGGCAAAGCGGGTGGTTTGAAAGTTATCCGGCGTATTCTGCGGGTCGCTGGCCTGGGTGAGTCGGCCGTTGACGAAAAGATCGCGCCCATCTACACACAATATGAGAATCCCCAGACGACAATTCTTTTCAATCAGAGCGAAATCGAGGTTCATCTGACCGCGCGCGGCCGGACGGAAGTTGAAGCAGAAGCGTTGCTCGATCATTTGTCTGAGAAATTGGAAGAGCGTTTGGGCAATGCGGTTTTTTCATTTGCCGGGGAAAAGATGGAGGAAGTGGTCGGTCTCAAGTTGACGGTGGGCGGTTACACGTTGTCGATCGCTGAGAGTTGCACGGGAGGGTTAATTGCTCAAAGAGTAACGGACGTGCCCGGCTCGTCAAAATACTTTATCGAAGGAGTTGTAGCTTACTGCAACGATGCGAAGACTCGAACCCTTGGCGTCGAGCCAGTGTTGTTGCTCGAACATGGAGCAGTAAGTGCGCCGGTAGCAGAGGCCATGGCGGAGGGGATTCGCAAACGCGCACGCACCGACTTTGGTCTGTCAATAACTGGAATTGCGGGACCCGGCGGTGGCACTGATGAAAAGCCTGTCGGTCTGGTTTACATTGCGCTTGCCGACGATGCGCACACGGAGCATCGCCGGTTCATCATTCCGGGCGATCGGCAACTCGTTCGCTGGCGCGCCTCACAAGCCGCGCTGGATATGTTGAGAAGAAGGCTAATTTAATTCTCATTCTCCGATTCTCAGCCACGATACGGAAAAACATCAGATCCACTAAGCACACGAACAGACACGAAGGTGTTTTCGGGATCTTTCGTGGAGTTTCGTGGATCGTTCTTGAAGGCGCGTCAACCCGCGCTAGACTAAAGCGGTGACAGGTCACCGCACTCCAAAAGATTGCTGCCCTTTGTGGCCTATCGAACCTAAGCGGAGTATCATACCTCGCCGTAGTCATTCCAGCTTTAACTTGTCCGCGCTCGCTTATTTCGCAAATACAGCCCAACAGGACGGAGTAGTGTTGAATTGCGTCCGGCGCTTGCCATAATCATCGCCTACTTGCTTGGATCCATTCCCTTTGGTTTCCTGGTGGTTCGCGCAACCCAGGGTGCCGACGTCAGGGACACCGGTTTGGTGGATAGTGATCGCGGCAGTTGCCGTGATCCTGGGACACATCTTTCCAATTTGGCTGCAGTTTCGGGGAGGTAAAGGTGTGGCTACAGGGGTCGGCGTATTTTTGATGCTGGCGCCGATCGCCGTTGCGCTGGCGGCGCTGGTCTTTCTTCTGGTTGTGATGTTGACTCGGTACGTTTCACTCGGTTCAATTCTAGCAGCTGTCGCGATTCCTCTGTTTGTGTGGTTGCAACATTCGTTTCTTCGACCGATTGAGGCGCTGATGCCGATCATGGTTGCCTCAGTAACCGGGGCGGCTTTGATTGTCTTCGCACATCGAGAAAATATCGGGAGATTGGTTCGCGGCAGCGAGAACAAATTCAAATAGCGAGGATGTTCCCGGTTTAATTCTTATCTCTGTGCAACCTCGGTGTTCTCTGTGACTCTGTGGTGAGCAATCGCTAAGAAAATTCAGCACAGAGTTCAGAGAGAACACGGAGGTTGCACGCAGAAGTCTGAAATTAGCACACAGCCCAAAGCGAGATGGGTAAACGCATTGCCATTATCGGAGCAGGTAGCTGGGGCTCAGCGCTGGCTCTGGTTGCGTCGAGAGCGGGCCATCAGGTTCAAATCTGGTCCCGTAACGCCGCAGTCATTGACTCGATTAACAATGACCGGGTGAATCCGATTTATCTCAGTGACGTCCGGTTCGCGGATAGTGTTCGAGCAACCGGAGACATCGTGGAGGTTGTAAAAGGAGCCGAGCTGATCATATTTGCCGCCCCTTCACATGCCACGCGCGGGTTGCTCGCAAACATGGCGCCGTCGCTACAATCCGAAATGATCCTTGTCAGCGCTACCAAGGGAATTGAGATCGAAACCGGCCAGCGTATTTCTCAGATTGTAGCCGAGGTCATTCCTATCAAAACTCGGCCGCGATTCGTTTGCTTATCCGGACCTTCGTTCGCTAAAGAGGTAGTAGAGAATCATCCTACGGCAGTCGTTGCCGCCAGTGAGAATCGCCAAGCAGGGCGAATCGTTCAGGCTGAGTTGAGCAGCGAAAAGCTACGCATCTACACCAACGATGACGTAATCGGCGCCGAACTCGGCGGCTCGGTGAAGAACGTCATGGCGATTGCCGCCGGAATGGTGGCCGGGCTTGGTTTTGGTGCAAATAGTATCGCCGCCCTGATCACTCGAGGGCTGGCGGAGATGACGCGGCTTGCATTGCGCGAGGGCGGGAGGCTCGAAACACTGATGGGACTGGCGGGATTGGGTGATCTGGTCCTAACC
>JAIVJP010000193.1 GCA_020199975.1 Acidobacteriota bacterium | reverse complement strand
GATGTATCCGGCAGGATCGTTAGCCGCAGGCGGAAGCGTCTGATAAATCTTGCGCAGTTCTAACGAAGCTTCGTAGCCTTCGTTGTTCAAACAGATTGCGAATGCCATCTTGCGATTAATCCAAGAGTCTCTTAACCTTTATTTCCTTTCAGCGTGTCAATACCTGTTTGTTTTCTGATTTTCACCCGCACGTGACAAATTGTTTACCTAAGTCTTCAACGAGGGGTTAGAAAGGCCGGCTGCGCCGGGAGGGCAGCACACGGCGATGCAACTTGCCTATGGCGTGGGGCAAGTTGCCCCAGGTCTCCGACTACCAATCTTCTTTAGCGATGTATTTGAGGACGCTTTTGATGGAAGTGACGGTATAGCTGCCGTCGTTTTTCCTTACCGGGATGTGGCGATAGCGGCCGATGGACATTTTATTCAGCGCGGCGGCCACTGAATCCTGCTCATGAAGCACTTCGGGATTTGGGCTCATCAGATCTTTTACTGCCGTCGCCGGGGAACGCGCCGCCGACCCGGTCATCTTGCGCAACACATCATGCTCGGTAAAGATACCTGCCAACTTGCCGTCGTTCAAAACCAGGGCACAGCCTGAGTTTGAGTTCTTCATGAGCAGGACAACGTCGAGGGCTGGTGTTTCCGGAGTCACTGAGATCGTTTCTTCCTGATCCAACCGGCCCAAATTGTCGGCCATCACGGAGCGCGCCAGACCTTCGGCCGCGTCAGCCGCCAGACCTTCGGCCGCGTCAGCCCGGGGCACGTCGAGATCACGAAATGGCGATAGGCAATTGTCGCAGCGATCAGTGCCATCGATATTTTCGTGACCACAGGATGGACAGAGCATTTCGATTTCCAATTGTTGATTGGCGGCCGCGTTATTCTAACTTAATCATTACTGGCTACGTTGCGCTTCGGACCTTGTAGTTGTTTCATCAACTCCCCGACGGCGGTCTCGAGTTGGCGGTCGCGCCCGGCCAGATTGTCCTCAGGCAGATTATCCACCAGCATGTCCGGCTGGACGCCATAGTTTTCCATGTTCGTGCGTTTTGGATCAGCGAGGAAAACTCCCACGCCCGGGGTGCGCACGGTCGAGCCGTCAATCAAACTATAGCTGCCGGTTCCTATTACCGCCCCCGCCGTTGGTGTGCCGACTACTTTACCTAGTCCCAGCGCGCGGAACCCCGCAGGAAACATTTCGGCGTTCGATGCTGAACGCCAGTTTTGCAACACGATTTTCGGTCCGAAGAAACCGGCAAAAGGCCTTGAGGCAGGTTCAGTGCCGCGCGGTTGCCAGATTTGGTATTGCCGTTGGACCAGAATAGCCAGCAACTCTTGTTCGATATTGCCGCCACCGTTCCAGCGCTGATCGATAACCAGGGCTTCCTTGTTGCGAAACTCGCGAATCTCCTTCTCAAATTTCCTGAGCGACGGTTGGTTCATCGCTTGAATGTGAAGATAGCCAATGCGCCCGCCCGAAAGTTCATCCACCTTCTTGCGACGCTCTTTCACCCAACGCTCGTAGCGCAACTGGCTGTAGGCATTGGGCGTAATGGTCTCGATTCGAGTTCGCCAGGCTCCATCTTCGCCGGGCTTGTTATTGAAGGTTACTTCACTCTTGCGGTTGAGCCGATTGTTGAGCAACTGCCAGTAGTTGTCGCCGGCGCGCACCGGCTTGCCGTTGATAGCGATCAAATAATCACCAACGCTGACTCGAACCCAATCCTTGTCGGCGGGACCATCTTCGTAAACGTGGGTTACCCGATAACGCCCGGCGGCGCTGTCCGACTCCAACTCCACGCCGAGATGACCAGTTGATACGCCGCTGGCAGCTCCACGCGGAGGAGGGGCTGCGCCGGTGTGCGATGCATTCAATTCGCCAATCATTTCGTTGATTATGTTGAGCAACTCCTGGCGGTCGCCCACGAAGTCCACTAAGGGTCGGTATTTTGCGCGCGCCGCATCCCAGTCGATGCCGTGCATCTGCGGGTCATAGAACCGATACTTCATTGTTCGCCAGGCGTCGTCGAACATCTCGGCCCATTCGGCTGGGCGATCTACGCGAACTCTCACGTTGAAATTGAGCCGCTTGCGTGTTCCTTCTCCGCGCCCTGCGCTCGCTGCGGCTGCCGCGGCTGCCGAACCGGGTGGAGGCGATGCCGGCAGTGGCACTGAATAGATGCCGTCTCGCTCGATGAAGAACAGCGTTCGACCGTCGCGTGAGATATTTAACGTTGAAAGCCCACCGCCAAACCCTCCGCCTTGTCCGCCTGGGCCGCCTTCTTCACTCGGAGGTTGTCCGGACGTGATGCGCGTCAGTCGTTTACCATCGTCCTGAACGGAATGCATGCGGGTGATCTGCCGTGTGCGACGCTTCAGACCAGCCCAATCCATCTTGATTTCTTTAGGCGGCTGACGTCGCTCTGCTGGTCCACGGCGCGGCGGCGGTGCACCTTCAGCGCCTGCTTCTCCAGCCGGGGCAGGAGACGCCTCCGGCTCGGGTCGTTCTTCCGGATCATCGGGGTCGCGATCCAGACGCTCAAGCGCCACAGAGTAGATCTGAACCGAATTGGGAGTGGCCCCACCAGAGGCTTCAATCCTTTGGAAGAAGAGTTTACGCCCGTCGGGAGCGAACCTTGGATTTGTGTCGGAGTTTGAATCAAAGGTCAGTTTGTGTGGTTCCTTCTCCGCGCCCGAGGAAGCAATCACGAAAACATCGGAAGTGCGGGTCACGTCAGACTTCGAATAAGCGATCCACTTGCCGTCCGGCGACCAGACAGGCGTCCCGATGTTTCCATAATTCGAGGAATCCAACACTGTAACTTGTTTTGTGGTGGCGTCGACTTTGCGCAGTTTGCCATCCGAAGTGCTGAAGGCAATTTCTTTCGAATCAGGAGACCAGTTGTAGCCAAACTTCAGCGTGTCAATATCTGTGATCTGCCTCGCTTCCCCCACCCCATCCGTGGACGTACCATAAAGCTCTTCCCGCCCGCTGCGGTCAGAGACAAAAGAAAGTGATTTGCCGTCGGGCGCATAGGCGACCGACCGATCACGAGCGTGACCATCGGTTAGCTGTTTCAGGTCCCCTTCTTCCACAGGCGCGGAAAAAATCTCGCCGTGAATTGAGAACGCCACTCGTCGCGAAGACGGCGCGAGATCATAATCGTCTGCCTGGGAGCTGAAGGTCTGAACTTCAGAGAGATTCTCTTGGGTCTCGGCAGCTATGTTGAGCGTGATTGGAGTCGTCTTCTTGCTGTTCAGGTCGAGTTTCCAGATGCCGAAGTCATGCTCAAAGACCATCACCCGACCATCAGCACTAACTGCCGGCCAGCGCACGTCGCCACTCTTGAACGTTGTGACCCGGTCCGCTTTGCCGCCGCTATCGGGGATGCGCCAGATATTCGTCAGGCCATTGCCTTCACGATCACTGACAAAATAAATCGCTCCATCATGTCCCCACATCGGCCACGAATCGTGTCCCTCGAAATCGGTTAACTGAGTAAACCGCTTCGCGGCCACGTCCATCACCACGACGTCGCTCTGAGTGGCGCCGCGATAGTACTTGCGCCAGTAAGCCTGCGACTTTGGGTTGTAGGCCAACCGGCGGCCATCGGGCGAATAGGCGGCTTGCACGCCCATGTCCGTGCCGGCCTTCGTCGGCATTCCACCTTCAACGCTTACCAGATAGAGTTGCGGTGTAAAGTCTTCGCCGCGGTTTGCGCTGAAGAGCACGGCGCGTGAGTCAGGTCGCCAACCAAGGACGGTGTCGTCGGATGAGTGGAAGGTCAACTGCTTCGCCGCACCACCCTCGGAGGGAATGATGAAAACGTCGAGGTTGCCGTTGCGTTCGCTGGAGAAAGCGATCCATCTCCCGTCGGGAGAGAAGCGCCCATAGACATCCCGCGCGCGATTGACGGTCAGGCGCTGGACGTTCTGGCCACTCTCGTTGGCCGTCCAGATGTCGCCGAGATAACTGAAAACGATCCGCCCATCATGGTAGTGTGGATAACGCACGAGTCTTGCCTCGCGGCTAAACGCGAATGACGAAGCTCCAATAATCAGCGCCAGAGTAGCTAGGAAGACCTTCTTCATGACTTCTATCCTCGATTTTCTTTAAAGGGGGAATTACTTGCCCTGGATGCAAACGGCGGGATTATAGCACCGGGAGCATGCTGTGGCATGATAC
>JAIVJP010000192.1 GCA_020199975.1 Acidobacteriota bacterium | reverse complement strand
CGAACGGTGGGCCGGCTGTTCCTACACAATCGCCTGATCAGGGAAGATGGCGCACTTTCGATCCTGCGAAGCTTTAAACCGCAGGAGTTGGTCATTCTGGCATCCCAGGCGGGCCTGGACGATGTTCGCCTCGAGCGGAGATTTCCCTATCGACTGGTCCTCAGCGCTCGCACCAACTGGATTGGCCTAGGCGGCGCCCAGTGGTAAAGAAACAACAAACGACCTCCGCTAACTGCCCATGCCGATCATATGGACCATGCTGAAAAGGTTGGCCTATCTCGATGACTAACTCGGGAGACATTTACGACGTTGCGATAGCCGGGGCCGGCCCCGCCGGCACGAGCGCTGCGATTCATCTGGCCACGCAAGGTGCGCGCGTCTTGCTCGTTGAGAGAAAACGATTCCCACGAGCAAAACTATGCGGTGAATTCATTTCGCCGGAGTGCCTGCGGCATTTCGAGTGCCTCCGAGTCTCTGACCAGATGATCTCAGCCGGCGCCGCGACGCTTACGCAAACAGTCTTCTATTCGCGAAAGGGGCGCAGCGTTAACGTTCCCAGCGAATGGTTTGGTGCTAATGGACGAGCCCTGGGTCTCAGTCGCGCCGAGATGGACCAGAAGCTTCTCGAACGAGCCAAAAGCGCCGGCGCCGCGGTGCTGGAAGATACGCATGCTTCCGAGTTGATACTCGATCGCGGATGCGTGCGTGGGCTTCGGCTGAAATGCGGAAACGAGATAAAAGACCACCATGCGCTAGTTACCATCGACGCGACTGGCCGAGCACGCGCCCTCGCACGAAAACTAAACAGTCGACGGAAACCTGAATACAGCAGCCGTGATCCTCTGGTTGCTTTCAAAGCCCATCTGGAGAACGCACAAGTGGCGGAGGGAGCGTGTGAGCTTTACTTTTATCCGGGGGGCTATGGCGGCTTGAGCAGCGTTGAAGGCGGCGCCAGTAATTTCTGCTTCATCGTTTCTGCCAAAGATGTTCGCCGCTGTGGTTCAGATGCTGAAGCAGTAATTCGCGAGAGCGTCTTCCGAAATCCTCGGGCCGCCTACACGCTGGCGCATGCTCATGCTCGCTCGGAATGGTTGAGCGTTTCGCTGGAAAGTTTTGGACGTCGAAAGCTCGTCCCAGCAGAAGGGCTTCTTACAATTGGTGATGCTGCTGCCTTCATAGATCCATTTTCAGGAAGTGGCATGCTGATGGCGCTCGAAAGCGGCGAGCTCGCGGCCCAGACAATAACCAACCACCTAGAACGACTGAGGCGAAATGCCTCAGTTGCGCCGCTGGCTCGCGAGTATCTGGTAGAGTATGGGAAAAAATTCGACTCGCGTTTGCGCATCTGCTGTCTGCTACGCCGGGCGGCATCTGTACCATCTCTGGCGGAAGCTGCGATCTTTTTCTTCGGTACCAGCACTCGCCTTCGACGCAAAGTTGCGCGCACCACACGGCCTCCGCAGAACCTCGAAACACCACCTGCGGGCGGCTGCTGATCATGCTGCGCTGAGAGGCTTAATTCTTCACGTTCCTACGAGTTGGCGTGCTGAATATGTCTTGCCACAGGCTCGCTTTTGGGGTAAAAAGACTAAGCGTTTAAAGTTTTGGAGGCTCCTGTCGGCATTCTCCAGGAGCGCGGCTGATGTACGGCGGTCTAATCACTCCCCAAACACGCCGTGATACCAACTGGAAATTGTAACGGTCTTATTCCACAAGCTGGTGGTAGGTCATCGCTCGTCTACTTACATCCTATTGCACACACCGGATACTGCGCCGGTCGCCGGCCTTCAACTAGCTAAGGAGAACACGATGATGTTTGCGTCCCCCCGGTGGTTCGCCGCCTCGATTCGGATTAGTTTCCTTTTTGTAGCGACAATTCTTTGCACGAGTGTGGCTCTCGGTCAGACACAATCGAATGCCGCCGACTTGACCGGAGTGGTACGTGATCCGACCGGAGCCGCGGTCGTCAACGCCGCTGTCAAGGCGCGCAACATCGCGACCAACTTCACCCGCGCTGCAATCACCAACGACGAAGGCAACTACCAGATCACTAATTTACCACCTGGAGATTATGAAGTGACGGTAGAAGCAGAAGGCTTCTCCAGGGGAAGAATTCCGAGCGTAACATTGACGGTGGGCCAGCGCGCGGATCTCGATATCCCACTGACAGTCGGTTCTGTTAACGCTACTGTCGATATCTCTGCCGCCGAGGTGGCCCTTGTCGAACCAACTAACACTACAGTCTCCAGCACGATCGATCAGAAGCGTATTAATGAGCTGCCCATCAACGAACGCAGCGCTACCGGATTCGCACTGACGCTCTCCACGGTGGGCCGTGATAACGGCCGTCCTATCGGACCAGCGCCGACCTCAGGTTTGAATATAGGTGGGCAGCGCGGTCGCTCCACGCTGGTGCAGGTTGACGGCGCTGACTACACGGACAACTCGATAAATGCCGCGCGCTCAAC
>JAIVJP010000191.1 GCA_020199975.1 Acidobacteriota bacterium | reverse complement strand
AGTGCGAGCAGTGCATGAGCAGGCGGGATGTTAAGCCGCGAATGCAGTACGAGCAGGGTCCCCAGACGGATGGCTTCTTCGCACAAATCCGCGCGTACCAGATCATCGCCGCTGGTCGCACCATATCCTTCATTAAACACGAGATAGATATCTGGCGCAGGACGCAAAGCCGGATCGCAAAGTGGCGTTGCGCTATTGGGGCAATCTGATCCCGAATGCGACCAGCGCCGATGAAGGAGGGAGGCCTCAAGCCGCTCGAAATATCTTGACCTCTTTACCTATTGTTCGCTCAAGTTTCGTCTGTGCCAGCTCAAGCTCATAGCGCGCTTGCATTCGCACCCACACTTCGGCACTTGTCCCGAAGTAACGTGCAAGGCGGAGCGCCGTGTCTGCGCTTATACCGCGCTCACCCTTGACGATCTGGTTGATGCGCATTGCGGGCACGCCGATGTCCTTGGCCACGCGGTAAGGCGTAAGGCCGTTTGGCTTCATAAAGTCTTCCAGTAAAACTTCGCCCGGATGGATGGGCGGCAATCTCTTCATGGTTCACCTCTTTCAATGGTAGTCATCTATCTCGACGTTCTCTGCTCGATTATTTCTCCAACGAAAACAGATGCGCCATTGATCATTGATTCGGATGCTGTACTGCCCTTTGCGATCTCCTTTAAGCTTCTCAAGCTTATTGCCCGGCGGCACGAACAGGTCATGGAGATTCTCCGCGTCGTCCAGGTAGATCAGCTTGCGTCGAGCAACCCGTTGAATGTCGCTCGGCAATTTCTTTGATTGGACGCCGTTGTGAATCTTCCCCGTTTCCTCATCAGCGAACGATCCGATCATCCCAACATAGTATCATGTAACGATAATATCGCGAAGCAGTATTATGGCTGTCTAATTCTTGGTGATTCGATGTCGGAGACGTGCAAGTGGGTCACCCTCGGCTGGGCGTCAGCCAGAACTGCCTACCTGCCCGCGAGCTGTACGACGTCTATGAGGTTAGTGAGTGTAGCGGAAAGCCCTCAGCTTAGACGATAGACTCGCGGAGGCTTACACGTCCCTACCAATCGTCGCATTCAAATTTGATTGGGAAGAATTCATAGCCTGAGCAAGACAGGTCGCGTTTCCAGCCCGGTCGCGCGTGAAATTGCTAAAGCATAGAGCGAAACCTGGTTCTGGTATTCCTCAAGCCTGCCTTTAACCTCAAAGTCAGTCTTGAAATCAATCACCGTCCATGGACTGTCTGGCCTTTGCTCCTGAAACGCCAGGTCAATCACTCCTTCAACCATTACTCCATCGTCGAGTTTGAGGCCGACGGGAACTTCTCGCCGACACTGCCCTATTCTCGCCGCGGCAGCCGCGAGTTGCATTAGAGGATGACGAAGGGCAAGATGCACGGTCTCCGCCGCAGCGGCAACTTCATTGTCCGTCGCGCCTAAGATTCGCCCCTGAGCCCGCGCGACGTCTGCTATCGCTTCATGGTCCGAATTGAGTGGCACGACAGAGAGAACGGCGTGAACCAGGATACCAAAGCGTTTTCCATGGGGTCTGGAGAAATCAATCTCTATCGATTCAACTGCAACTTCAGGTAGCGCTGCCGAGGTGCTCAATTCATCGACCTTCACCTCAGCGATATTAAGGTTCCTACCTTCACTGTCCCGCGGCATTGCGAAGTGAGAAGTCGCAGTTACAACTGTCCACTCCGGTTTGCCCCCTATCTCGCGAACATTGGCGCGCTGCCTTTGCCATTCTTCATGAACTCGAATTCCCTCCTCTGATCGAACCTTGTGGTCATCTTCTTTGAGAAACTCCGTCAATCTCGAGCGAGTGTTGCCCTGACTAATAGGCCGGAGTACGGCGGGGTCCCACCAGACCACGTGATGCTCGCCCGCTTTGGGCCGGTGCAGGCCCGGACTCACGGAACCACGTGGACGAACGGCATTCTTCAAACGCCCAACTACATTGTCGTCCCCAAACTGAGGACAGCCCTTGGGCTGTTTTGTTTGCGGCTTGAAGCTGGTGCCCTCTGATGGATAGAGCACCGGGTTAAGCGTCGCCAACCATCCTTCGTATGGCTGGTCTCCTACTCCACATACCACCAGGAGATCGCGCGCCCGAGTGGCAGCCACATAAAGGACTCTTGCCGCTTCTTCCTTTTCGATCCTCATCTCTTCGTCTGCATGTTCCTGGACTTCGATCGGAGTGCAGCCTGCAAGCCTCATAGCGCTCAATCCGGACGCTTGATCGACCCATTTGGACGGCTCGCGCGAGTCTTTCGCCGTAATGTCGACCAACACTACAACAGGAAACTCAAGCCCTTTCGCTTTATGCACCGTCATGATGCGAACGCCGTCAACTCCCTCTTCCATGATCGGTGCATCGCCGACATCGCCGCTCTCAGCTTCTTCATCAAGCCAGTCGACAAACGCGCGGAAAGAGTTCAATCCGTTGCGCTCCGCCCTGCGCGCCATGTC
>JAIVJP010000470.1 GCA_020199975.1 Acidobacteriota bacterium | reverse complement strand
CATCGGAAAGACGGCTGGGTTTTTCGCTGGTGGCCTGCTGTTGCTGGCAGCCGTTCTTTGTTATCAATCCGCGTGGCTACGGCGCAACCGCGGGAAAACGATTCATGGGACTGGCTGGTGGCCCGTTTCCCAGCTCGGGTTCAGAAATGCGACATACCATCCGGGACGAAGTGTTCTGTGCATCGCATTAATTGCTTCGGCTGCGTTCATCATCGTTTCTGTCGATGCATTTAAACGCCGAGAGGGCGCGCCTACGTTTGACCGGAAATCAGGAAGCGGCGGCTTTCACTTGTTGGCCGAGTCGCTACTACCTTTGGTGCATGACCCGAACACGCGGGAAGGACGAGAGGCTTTGAATCTTGCCGGCGATTCTGCGTCTTCGCTTTCAAGTGTGACCTTTACACGCTTCCGCGTGCGGCCCGGCGATGATGCCAGTTGTTTGAATCTTTACCAGCCCCGCAACCCAAGAATCATCGCTCCGACGGATGACTTCATTCAGAGCGGTCGGTTTGAGTTCCAGAACTCGCTGGCGGAGAGTGACGAAGAGAAGGACAACCAGTGGCTGCTTTTGAATCGCGAATCTCCAGACGGCGCGATCCCGGTCATTGCCGACGCGAATTCACTCACTTATGTGCTGCACCTCAAGCTCGGCGACGAATTCGTTCTGCAAAGTCAGAGTGGTCCGGTGCGGTTGCGTGTGGTTGGTTCCCTCGCCGATAGCATTCTTCAGAGCGAGCTTGTGATGGCGGAGAAAAATTTCCTACGTCTCTTTCCCGAGCAGGAAGGTTACCGCTTCTTTTTGATAGATACACCGATCCCCGACCAGTCGTCTGCGATCGCTACGACGCTGGAAGATGGCCTTTCGGATTTTGGATTCGACGTCGTTCCCACCAGCGAGCGCCTCGCAAATTTTCACCGCGTCGAAAACACCTATCTATCCACGTTTCAGATGCTAGGTGGTCTCGGTCTTCTTTTGGGAACGTTGGGGATGGCCGCAGTATTGCTGCGCAACGTGCTGGAGCGGCGGCGTGAACTGGCCTTGCTGCGCGCAGTCGGTTATAACTCTTCGCACTTCACGCTAATGGTAATCTCGGAGAATGCCCTGTTGCTCTTCTGTGGCCTGATTACGGGCACTGTCTGCGCGCTGCTGGCCATCGCGCCGGTGTTTTTTGAACGGGGCGGTAGATTGCCGAATATTTCCCTGGGCGTGTTGCTGGCTGGGGTATTAGTATCTGGTCTGATTGCGTCTCTAATAGCTACCTGGGCTGCCTTGCGTTCACCGTTGCTGCCGGCGCTGCGAGCGGAGTAGCAGATGTTAGATGCCTTTGGTCGCAAGTATAAATACGACTAAAGAAGATATACTTGTCGAAGAAGCGATGGCTGCTGCCGAAAAAATTCTTTCGCCTCCATTGTTAATGTAGCCGCTAATGAAGCCACCGTTCCCGGGTGCTTCTTTAAACATAATGAAGGTCTTGATTTTTGTGTTGCGGTTGCCACGTATAAAGTTAATCGCGTGCATGAAATCTTCGCGCCTGTGGCATGATGAAGTTGAAGCTTCGCGCTGTCTTAAAAGGATTGCGTATGAGCGATCGCCGGTTCATGTGTTCAGGAAAGAGATATTGCTCGACAAGAGAATATATGAAGGTGCTTAGTTATCTGATCGGGACACCTAACAACGGGATACTCGCTTCAGTAACGTGTCTGGGTTGGGTAAGGTTGGAGGCCAATCGAATTCTCGAAGCTGTTAAAGTTAGGTATTGTAGTGACTCGAAGTTATCAAGCGCCATTCAGAAAAAGAGTTTCACTTGGACAACGGTTGGTGGAGTTCGTTATGTGATCTGCGAATTGCTGGTGATAAGTCGTGGGAGGTGGGTGGAACGAACAGCGCTGCCCAATTACAGAACCGGGAGCGGTTCTGTGTGAAACCCAGTTCCTAAGCACCAAAGGTGCGAAATGTGAAAGCCTAGGGCAACGCCCTAGGTTAGGGTCGATTAGTTTTGAAGCTCTGAAGGCGCGAAATTAGGTAATGTCGACCAAATACATTACTGATTGCGCCGCCCTCCAACATCATTTCGCACCTTCAGCGTTCAGAAGCTCCCACGAGCTCACCTGGGCCGATGGCCCAGGCTTTCACAGTTCGCGCCTTTGGCGCTTAGAGGCCTGAGTTCCCTCACGGTCTTCGGTAGCGACCGGGCCGCTGCACCGGTAGTCAGAGGAGAAGGCTGCAATCAAATTGAAACGCGGACCCGGTGCCTTCGTTTGTTACTGGAAGGCAGGCACCCGCACTGAGTGGCCACGCGGCGGGTCGCTGCCACTCCCAGTTCTTTAATTGAACGGTGTTAGTTATCAGGCTCCTAACAACTGCTTCGAGTTTTTACACAGGCTCAAACTCCGCACATCAGGAAGCAATAACCGCGATACGTTGAGAAGGAGGTTCGGGATGTCACGTCACTTTTACAGACTCAAGATC
>JAIVJP010000469.1 GCA_020199975.1 Acidobacteriota bacterium | reverse complement strand
CTTGCTTCCGCAACACTAACATCAACATGTGGGTACCTGTTATCGTCCATGGCGTCAACGACACCGTGGGATTCATTCCTATCAATTCGTGCCGTGAATAGTGCGTTCCTTGAATGCGGGGTCACTACTCTATATATGAAAGGGCGCCCCATCGGTTATAACTAGGAGTTGATCGAAGACTTCAAGTTGATACCGGAAGGAGAGCCCTATGAGAACGTATTATGTTGGCATGGATGTGCATCTGGCAAGCATTATGATAGTGGTGCTGAATGGAGCCGGCAAAGTAGTGATGCAATCAGTTATTGAGACAGGGGCAGAGCGAGTGCGCGGGTTTCTCAAGCAGCTGCGCGGCAAAGTGTATGTGACGTTCGAGGAAGGGACCCAGGCGAGTTGGCTGCATGACGTAGTGCGGTCCCTAGTAACGGAAGTAGTGGTCTGTGATCCGCGGCACAACAAACTGCTACAAAGCGGAAACAAGAATGATCGTGTAGATGCCAAGAAGCTGGCGGAGTTGTTACGCAGTGGGTCATTGCGGGCGGTCTATCATGGCGACAACGGGGTGCGGAAGTTAAAAGAGTTGGTGCGCACCTACGACTGCTTGGTGAGCGACACGACGCGGGTCATGCTGCGGTTGAAGGCTATCTTTCGCGGGCGAGCGATTGCCTGCGGGGGCCATGATATTTATCGCAGTGCTGGGCGGGGAGAGTGGCTTGAGAAACTGCGTGAGCCAGGAGCGCGCCAGCGGGCCAGTTTTTTATATAAGCAATTGGCGGCGCTGAAGCCGTTGCGGCATGAAGCCAAGCTAGAGATGGTAAAAGAAGCACGGCGGCAACCAGCCTATGCCTGGCTGATGAGTGTGCCGCGGTTGGGTTCGGTGAGCGTGGCGCAGTTGCTCGCGGTAGTGGGGACGCCATACCGGTTTCGTAGCAAGCGGCAGTTCTGGACCTACGTGGGGCTGGCGGTGGTCACGCGTAGTAGCGCTGACCACGAGGTGGTCAATGGCGTGTTGCGTCGCAGCCGGCGGCCGCTCGCGACGCGTGGTTTGAATCGCAATCATAACCACCTGCTGAAGAAGGTATTCAAGAGTGCGGCCACCAGCGCTTGCCACAGCGGACCTTTCAAAGCGGCCTACGACACGCGGGTGAGGCAAGGGATGGATCCCAGTTTGGCGCGGCTGACGATCGCCCGGCAGTTGGCTGCCACTACTTTAGCTATTTGGAAACGGGGCGAGCAGTTTGCGCCAGAGAGGATGAATCAGATGAAGCAGCCAGCGGCTTAAGCAAGCAACTACAGAGACTCAGGAAGTGAGTGCTGATTGCTGACGCGCGCCGCTTGCTGCACCGTTAAAGGCTTTGTGCGCCAGATGCAGGGGTCGTGGGTGAGTATCAAGGGAGCGGATGTCCCGGCCGCAGACTAATTAGCCGAGGACCAGTCGCTACTATATGCCCCCACGCATAACCAGAAATAGTCATAGGCCCAGCCGCCGAGGCTGGAGTCGCGAATAGAACCATGGTTGGCAGTTTCGAAAAACTGACCACGACAACGACTATTCAAATCGGGCTCAAGCAAAGGCAAGAAAAAGACGGTCAATAAGAGGCGTGATGATTAGTGTGAGCGGCTTCAGGAGTGTTGAGTGAACTGGCTGCCCGGGTATGATTGTTGAGCAATCTTTGTTCCGTTGAGCCGACTCCGAGACAAGAGTGGCCACGGTAGTGGAGCCGCTCCGGCAACCTTGAGTGGCTAGCTGCAGAGAACCAATCATTGACCGGCGGCCGGCCTGGGAGAAGTTTTTTCTTGACAGCCCTTTCATAGAACCGCTCCCCGGTTCTGATGGGATTGAGTAGCCCTATCAAGAGCTTAGCCTCTCAAGTTGAAACTAAGACAGTACTTTTCATCAGAAAACCATTGACCTCCTCATAGGAAGAGCATTAAACTTCCAAGCACGAAATGGGCGGTTCTGTTCACGACTCTTAACTATAGTCAAGAGAAGGTAACAATCAATGAGATTAAGACAGCGGAAGGCTTGTAAAGCACTTGCCGCGTTCCTCGTATTTGCCCTCGCCCAAGTATATACACAGTTCAGTTTTGCGCAGCCCAACTCAGCAAACACTGTTCTTTCAGTGCAGCAGCGATTAATCGCCAGGCTGACTCAACACAGAGGTAGACAAGGCATCACCGTCAATGGCAACAACGTAGGGAGTGGAGCATCGATCGTTACCGGGGCCTTCATTGAAACCAGCTCGGACCAGTCTGCTACCGTCAATCTCGGCCCATTTGGAAGTGTTGCGATCGGGCCGAACACAAAATTGAAACTCGACTATGACGATCAAGGTAATGCGAAAGTTACTTTGACCCAAGGTTGCGTAATAGTCCGATCCCAGAAAAAGGCCGTGGGTGAGGTTGTGACGGACCTGGGATCTGCAGGTAAAACCAACGGGGATAAAGGCAGTTATTTAGACATCTGCTTCATAAATGG
>JAIVJP010000190.1 GCA_020199975.1 Acidobacteriota bacterium | reverse complement strand
AATCAGAAGTGCTTCGTAGTTAATATCATTTCTGAGGTCACAGGCTGGTCCAAGCACCTTGCCCAAGCTCGTGAGACGCTGGCGAACGTCTGCGACGTTGACTAGCAAGCGTCGCTCAAGAATGACTGCATCACGGTTGTTGACCTTCGGACCGCGGGGGCTTAACTACCACCGCAGGTACGTTCTGCTCTTTTACGAGTTGATTGAATGCGGGTACATCGGTGCTCATGAGCCGAGCCAGCCGCTGGAGTTGAGCATCTATCTGGCTCGCTAACTCGTCGTAGACCGCGTAAGACTGGTCCGTCGGCGCCGCATCTCCGCGAGAAACTACGCCGCCGAGTGCGGCCAGTTTGTTGTTGAGCCGGATAGGAAAGTTCAGTGGATCCTGGCTGCTCTGGTTCTTGGTCTGGTAGAGCGTCTCTTCGATCTCCGCAAGAGTCTTATTAAGTGCGCTAGCCGCGTCGTTTATCACCTTGAAGTTAGGTTGGTCCTTAACTCGTTTCAGCAGGTCTTCCACTTGCTTACGGACGTCGCGAATCTGAAGAACGGCATTGTGCGTTTCTGTCACCTTATCTCGAATCCTGAGTCCGAGTTCCAGCTGCTTCGCATAGTCAGCGGAGGTTGCCGAAAGACGCGGATCCGGCTTCACTTCAAAGCTCTCAGTCATAGTCGCGCCATCGACCGTGAGCTTCACCTGATAACTGCCCGGTACAATTCGCGGCCCACGAGTTTCCCCAGCCCAAAGAACCATGTCCGGAAAACGTACCGCGTCCGGATAACGCATGTCCCAGTCAAAGCGATTAAGTCCCACATCAGTGGTGACTCGCGCCGGGCCCCCTCCAAGTCCGCCAAGTCCGCCCTCTTCCGCTGCTGCGGGCTGCTCTGTGGACGTCGATCCCTGACCCGGTGATGGAGATGGCTTCGCCGCCGCAGTGAACTTTCGTATGGATTTGCCGCTGGAGTCGAGAAACTCAAGCACCTGATCGCTAGAGGGCTTTGCTTTGAGCGAGTAGTAGACCACCACACCGTTGGGCGGGTTCTTGCCAACAGTAGCAGTCGCCGGAAGCGGGAAACCTCCGCCTCCTTACGAGATCCTGCTCACGTTTGTGGACCGCCAGATCTGTTATGGGAACTACAGGAAGATTGAACTGCATGGCCCGCCATTCGGCGCCATCGTCGAATGATGCATACAAGCCGGTTTCCGTTCCCGCGTAGAGCAACCCACGTTTGTTCGGATCTTCGCGAATCACTCTGCTAAACGCGCTCTTGGGGATGCCGGTGGTGATCTTTGTCCAGGTCTTGCCGTAATCACTGGTCTTGTAGAGATAAGGTTTGAAGTCGTCCCACTTGTACATCGTAGCCGCGACATAGGCCGTGGCCTGATCATTGGGCGAAGCCTCGATTGAATTGATTTGAATCCACTCCGGCATCAGATTCTTTGGCGGTGTCACATTGTCCCAGTTCTTTCCACCATCTCGGGTCACGTAAACTAAACCATCGTCTGAGCCGGTCCAAATCACCCCTTCCTGCAACGGCGATTCCATCGTCGCAAAGATCGTATTGTAGTATTCGACACTAGTATTATCTTTCGTGATCGGACCACCCGATGGTCCCTGCTTCGACTTGTCATTGCGCGTGAGATCAGGACTAATTATTTCCCATGACTGGCCTTCATTTGTGGACTTGAAGAGCACGTTTCCAGCGGCATAAAGCGTGTTGGGATCGTGCGGCGAAAAAAGAATGGGAAAGTTCCACTGAAACCGGTATTTCAACACGTCTGCTCCGGCACCCATCGGATTGTTCGGATAAGGCGAGACGTCCCGAAGCGCCCCGGTTTTGCGGTCGTAACGCGTCAGCAAGCCGCCGTACGAGCCCGCGAAAACAATTGAAGAATCTTTCGGTGACGGCGCGATCCAGCCTGATTCACCGCCGCCGACGCTATACCAGTGCTCCTCGGTAATACCCCCGTCAGTGGTGCGACTGGCGATGCGCACGGTCGAGTTGTCCTGCTGCGCGCCGTAGATGTTGTAAGGGAAATCATTATCGACGACGACGCGGTAGAACTGCGCGGTGGGCTGATCCTGCTCGGTCCAACTTCGACCACCGTTGAAGGATACGTTGGCCCCACCATCATTGGAGTTGATCATGCGGGTGGAATCGTCAGGAGCAATCCAGAGGTCGTGATTATCACCGTGAGGCACGGAGATCGCGGTGTAGGTCTTACCGCCGTCATTAGATTTGTAGAATCCGGTGTTCAGTACGTATACGGTGTCTGCATTCTTGGGATCGGCATAGATCCGAGTGTAGTACCAGGCGCGCTGGCGCAGCCGCCGCTCTTCATTTACTTTCGCCCAGGTGCGACCGGCATTGTCGGAGCGAAACACACCGCCGTCCTCGGCTTCGACGATGGCCCAAACACGATCCGGATTCGCCGGCGACACGGTGATTCCGATCTTCCCGACCATTCCTTTCGGCAGATCGGGATTACGAGTGATCTCGTTCCAGGTGTCACCGCCATCGGTCGACTTAAAAATTCCGCCGCCTGGCCCTCCACTTTCCAACGTCCAGGGTTTTCGATAAACCTCCCAGAAACCTGCGTAAAGAATGTTTGGGTTGGTGGGATCGAAAGTCAGGTCGATTGCGCCGGCCTTATCGCCGCGATGAAGAATTCTCTCCCAGTTCTTGCCTCCATCCTTCGATCGAAAGATGCCTCGTTGTTCATTTGCTCCAAAGACATGACCCAGAGCCACGACGTAAACAACGTCCGGATTACGCGGGTGGACGCGAACGCGTCCGATGTGGCGCGTCTCTTCAAGCCCCACTCGCTTCCAGGTCTTGCCCGCATCCATCGACTTATAAACGCCGTCACCATGCGAGACGTTGCCGCGCACCGGTGATTCGCCCATGCCAACGTAGATGATGTTGGGATCTGAATCCGAAAGACCAATCGCGCCCACCGATCCGGTGCCAAACACCGTACCATCTGTAATCGGTTCCCAATTGATGCCGCCATCCGTGGTCTTCCAAACCCCTCCGCCGGTGGCGCCGAAGTAGTAAACAAGTGGTTGCGACGCCACTCCGGCAACGGCTGTCACACGCCCGCCGCGAAAGGGACCGATGCTGCGCCACTGCAGCACTTTGAGGGGATCGGACTCGCTTCCGGAGGGTGAAGGCGTCGGGGTTGGCCTTTGCTGGGCCCGAATGAGAGCCGGAGACAAGCCCGTGACGAAGAGCAAACAGATCATTATCAAAGGATGAGACGCGCGATACGTCTTGAACATTCGGGTAGACTCCTTTGACTTGGCTCTCGAAATCGACGGCGCAGAAAGATTTGAAATCCATGTGGAATGCTAACACCGGGAGTAACCCAAAAGAAATGGGAAAAACGGCAACGCCCCAAAGCGCCAAAGGCGAAAATGTAAAAGCCTGGGGCACCGCCCCAGGAACACGGTCTTATGGTTAATCAGCGCTGAAAGCGCGAAATGGTTTCTCGCAACTGTCACGGTTTCTCATCTTAATGCCGCGCCTTCAGCGCTATGTATTTGACCTGTCCTGTCCTGGGG
>JAIVJP010000468.1 GCA_020199975.1 Acidobacteriota bacterium | reverse complement strand
GGCCGACCACCTCACGCGAAGGACTTATGCATGCGGTACCTGGAAGCTAAAGCGTTCGGCGTTGGGAGTGCATTTATAATGTTGACGCTAATCTTGGTCGTCGCTTTCGGTAGCGCTTCTGCCCAACGCCGGGGTCCGCAGCGGGGCAGCCCCGCTGGGGTGGAAGAGCGCTCGACGTACCAAAACCCGGTCGCGGCGGGCGACTTCCCCGACCCGTCCGTGATCCGCGTCGGCAGCGACTATTGGGCGTCGGCCACATCGTCCGAATGGGGACCTGAATTTCCCCTGTTGCACTCGCGCGACCTCGTCAACTGGAATGCGATTGGCGCGATCTTCCAACAGCGACCAGCCTGGTCAGTAGGCAACTACTGGGCTCCGGAACTTTCGCAATACCGCGGGCGCTTCTATGTCTACTACGTGGCGCGCAAAAAAGGCGGCCCGCTCTGCGTCGCCGTCGCGACGGCGAGTTCTGTGCGAGGACCTTACACAGACCATGGTCCACTCGTCTGTCAGGAGGCAGGCTCGATAGACGGCTTCCCCGTCACGGATGAGAACGGGCAACGCTACCTGCTTTGGAAAGAAGACGGCAACAGTGTTAGCAAGCCGACGCCCATCTGGGCGCAGCGCCTTTCGGCTGACGGCACGCGGCTCGTAGGGGAGCGCAAGGAAATTCTGCGCAACACTGAGCCGTGGGAAAAGCACGCAACCCTACCTTACGGAGACCTTGTCGAAGGTCCGGCGGTCGTACGTCGTGGGGGATGGTTCTACATGTTCTACTCGGGCAATTTCTGCTGTGCGCGCGAGTGCAACTACATGCTCGGTGTCGCGCGATCCCGCAAGCTCCTCGGCCCCTGGGAAAAGAACCCTAAGAACCCGATCCTCGCGGGCAATGACACGTGGAAGTGCCCCGGCCACGGTACGGTTGTTACAGATACCCAAGGCCGCGACTGGTTGATGTACCACGCCTACCACGCGAAAGATTTTGTCTATGTTGGACGCCAGGCAATGCTTGATGAAGTGCGGTGGAACGCGGACGGCTGGCCCACAATCAACGAAAGACGCGGGCCGAGCGGTCGCGCTCCTAGTGGACTTCCAGTCCGTCAGGAAAAAACGGAATATAAATTCTTCGACGACTTCAACACTCCGTGCCTTCGATCGGGATGGCAGTGGCCGCATGCTTTTGTGCCAGTCGCAACCATCGACACGCGACGACAGGGTTGGCTCCTGCTCTCACCCAACGTCACTCAGCCTGAAACCCTCGCAGTGCTCGCGCGATCGACCATGGTGGGTGATTACGAGGCGACGACGCTTGTTGACACAACTCGCTTAACGGGCGGCGCATTAGCGGGACTTTCCGCCTTCGGGGACGTAGAGAATGCGCTTGGCTTGAGCGCCGGAGATGGCAAGGTCCTTTTGTGGCGACGCGAGAAGAATGAGCAGCGGATCATCGAGACCATGGACGCGCCTACGGGCGCTTCGCTCCATCTACGCATGCGCGCGCGAGGCGGCCACCGCTATCGATTCTCCATGAGCCGAGGCGGGCGCGACTGGAAAGAAGTGGGCGACGAGATCGACGGTGGCTACCTGCCGCCGTGGGACAGAGGCGTGCGCATTGCGCTCGTTGCTGGCGGGACGAAGGGAGCGTCGGGACGTTTCGGGTTCCTGCGAGTCGAACCTTCGCGTTAAATGTTACTAATTCCAACCAAAACACCGGAGAGAAACATGAAACCGTTCAATAGCGGAGGCCAGGCTGCCTTCCACGTTTTGCTGGTAGTCGCGCTTCTCGCGCTCGGGCTAGTCGGATGCCGCAAGGAAGGTGGCACGGCGGGCGTTGGGGGCACAAAGAAGGAAGGGAAGATGCGCGTCGGGTTCTCGCAGATGGAGAACAACGGACCCTGGCGCATCGCCGAGACCAAGAGCATGCAGGACGAAGCGGCCAAGCGAGCCGACCGCTTCGAGTTAGTCTACACAGACGCGCAAGGCCAGACCGCGAAGCAGGTCTCGGACGTTGAAGATCTGATCGCGCAACGCGTTGACGCCATCTTCCTTGCGCCGCGCGAGGCCAAGGGCTTCGAGTTGGCGTTGCAAGCGGCGAAAGAGGCCAATATCCCAGTCTTTCTCATCGACCGTGAGATAGAAGGCAATGCTGGCGAGGACTACGTCACCTTCATCGGCTCGAACTTCGTCGAAGAGGGCAAGCGCGCGGGTGAGTGGTTGGTTAAAGAAACGAACGGCAAAGCTGGAATCATCGAACTGCTCGGCACGCCCAACTCTTCGGTCGCGCGCGATCGACACGACGGGTTCGCCGACGCGATCAAGGGTAGCCCCGACATTAAAATCCTTGCTTCTCAACCCGCCAACTTCACGCGGGCCGAAGGGCAGAAGGTGATGGAAAATCAGCCCACGGCAACAACACTACTGCGGTCTACACACACAATGATGAAATGGCCCTTGGTGCGATTCAGGCTTTGAAGGCCGCCGGACGGCAACCCGGCAAAGACGTGCTCGTCCTGTCGGTGGATGGCCAGAAGTCCGCGCTCGAAGCGATCATTCGTGGCGAGATGAACGCCACAGTCGAGTGCAACCCACGCTTTGGCCCAATCGCATTCGACACCCTCGAAAGGTATATCCGTGGCGAGAAGATCGAGCCGAAGATAATCGTACCCGACAAGTTCTTCGACTCTTCGAACGCGGCACAGTTTGTCAGCGAAGCATACTGAAAATGCCGGAGCAGTCAGAAGTCAGTGCGCCGAGAATTTGTCGGTAAGTCTAATCTGAGCATTGTCGCTGCCTCTCATTCACACCCTGCTTTAGCTGGATGCATTGGAAGTCAGGCGTCAGGAGACCGGGGTCAGGGGTCATTGAGACTTTAGAACGCTAAGCTTCAGCCTTGATCATGAGTACCGAACCACTCCTCCGCATGGAGGGCATCACGAAAATCTTCTCAGGCCACGTGGCGCTCGACAAAGTGAACTTCCAGTTGGAGCGCGGCGAGGTTCACTCGCTGGTAGGAGAGAATGGAGCCGGCAAATCCACGCTTATCAAGATTATGACTGGAGCCTACCGTCGCGATGGCGGGCGCATGTGGCTGGAAGGCAGCGAAGTCAGCTTTAACACACCGGAGGATGCGCAGGCGGCGGGCGTTGTCGCAGTTTATCAGGAGGTCAACCTCCTGATGTATCGCACTGTTGCCGAGAACATTTTTCTGGGGCGCGAGCCCCGACGGTTCGGATTCATCGACTGGAAACGGATGAACTCGGACGCCGGCACCATCCTCAAGCGTCTGGGGTTGGAGATCGACGCTCGCGCGACGCTCGGCTCTCTTAACATAGCCTTAAGGCAGATGGTGGCGATTGCGCGTGGCGTCTCGTTTGGCGCGAAAGTGGTCGTGCTCGACGAGCCGACCAGTTCGCTTACCGAGCGCGAGGTCTCGCTCCTTTACGACGTGATCCGACGTCTCAAAGCGGAGGGCGTGGGAGTGGTCTACATCAGCCACCGCTTCGACGAACTCTACACAGTTTGCGACCGAGTTACGATTCTACGCGACGGTAAGTTCGTAGCCACTCGGTCTCTCGACGCTCTGGAGAAGATTGACCTCGTCTGCCTGATGCTGGGCAAGCAGCGCGAAGAGTTGCAGAAAAAGGGAGCCACGGCGTTCGGAGGACATCACGGGTTCTCTCAGGAGACCGCGCCGCTTTTACGCGCGGAAAATCTAACTCGGGGACGGAAGCTCAACCGCGTCACACTCGAAGCCGGGCGCGGGGAGATCGTCGGCATGGCGGGGCTGCTCGGCTCGGGCCGCACTGAGACGGCGCGTGCGATCTTCGGCGCCGACGCACTGGACG
>JAIVJP010000467.1 GCA_020199975.1 Acidobacteriota bacterium | reverse complement strand
GCCTTATACCGTGGTGATTGAATCGGAGCTGCGCGAGGATCGTGAAAAGACGGCCCACTATGGCTACCGGCAACTCACCGGCGATACTCGGCGTTGGGGCTCGCCCTGGAACATTTTTCTCGAACCGGCAAGACTGACGAAGGAAGGCGACCTGCTTGCCGAAAAGGCCTGGGTGGTCAATGGTGAATTGATCGAAGCGGACGTTGATAAGTTCATCGCCGAACGTTTGGCTCTGAAGACTGGAGCTGTGATAGAGCCTTGTAAGAACTAGTGTCAGCAGCTCGGGGCAGTAGCCCGACTGTTAAGGAGGGCTCCTCAAGCCACCATACACTCTTCAGCCGCTCGAACAACTAACTCGCCCTTCACGCATCGTGCCAAGCCCTCTTTAACAGTCGGGCTACTGCCCCGCTCGCTATGCTCGCGGTCGATTGACTTTGCGCTCGACGCTTTCGTTGCTAAGATTACGGGCTTTTTCCAAAACTGACTTTCCATTACCTTAATTAAGTAAACATCTGATGAAACTTCGCTTGCTTTACCATGGCCATTGTTTCGACGGAGTTGCCTCCGCCGCAACCTTCACCCGCTTTTATAATGAGAGAATTCGTCCTGACGCCGAAGTCGAGTACAGAGCACTACTCCACCGCCCGGGCACACTCTTCGACCTGGAGATGTTTGACGGCGACGAGAATGCGATTGTTGATTTCAAATATGCCGCTTCCGAGCGCCTGACCTGGTGGTTTGATCATCACGAGTCTGCGTTTCTCACGCCCGCAGATGAGGCGCATTTTCGCGCCGACAAATCGGGACAGAAATTTCTCGACAGCACCCGCAAGTCTTGTACTGAATTCATCGCCGACGTCGCGAGTTCTCGCTTTGGTTTCAATGCCGAACCGATCAAGCCTTTGGTCCAGTGGGCACACATAATCGATGGGGCACTCTATGAATCCGCGGCCCAATGTGTGGAGTTGAAAGGGCCGGCCCTGCAATTGATGCAGGTGATTGAGGCCGATCCGGACGATGATTCAAAGAACAGCATCTCGAGACGCTCGAAGCCATCCGGCGCAAGGCCTCGTTCGCCAGTGGTGTGGTGCAGTTTGACCTGGTCGACGAAGGCTACGAAGGATTCAACAAGTTCATTCCTTACTACCTCTATCCGCAAACCACTTACTCAGTTGCCTTAACCAGGGGCTCTCTCCGCACCAAGATCTCCGTCGGCTCCAACCCTTGGGCGCCCGTGCCGCGCACTCACAACATCGCCAAGATCTGCGAACGCTATGGGGGCGGCGGCCATGCGGTGGTAGGCGCAATTTCTTTTGGGCCTTATGAGGTTGAGCGCGGGCGAACAGCGATGCGAGAGATTGTTGAGGAACTCTCTAATCTGCAAAAGCCAATTCCGTAGGAATTACGCTGAAAGAGTAATTCTTCTGCAGCCTGCCTCCTGCACCTGCCTCCTGCTTACTAACGCGCCATCAGCTTCTCAATCTCTTCCGCATTTTTCGGCACCTTGTTGGTCAGCACGCGCGGGCCGTTGGCAGTGCATAAGACGTCGTCTTCAATACGCACCCCGATGCCGAGATATTGTTCGGGAATGTCCTTCGTGTTCGGGTTAATATAAAGGCCAGGCTCAACTGTCATAACCACGCCTGGCTCCAGTGCACGCGACTTCTTGTCGTAGTAATATCGGCCGACGTCGTGTACATCGATGCCCAGCATGTGTCCAAGCCCGTGCATATAAAACTGTTCGTATTTCTTTTCCTTAATCAACTCTGCCGGGTCGCCCGTGAGTAAACCCAGACGCACCATACCCTTTGTCAGCACCTCGATTGAATGACTCTTAAGTTGGTCATGCGTGGTGCCGGGCCGGACTTTCTCGACACAGGACATCTGCGCTTCTAACACCAGGTCATAAATCTCGCGCTGAGCTTTCGTGTAACGACCATTAATGGGGAAGGTGCGGGTGATGTCGGAGGCATAGCCCCGGTATTCGGCGCCGGCATCTATCAGTAGGAGTTCACCGTCTCTTAGCTCGCCGTCGTTGTTAATGTAGTGGAGAATGGTGGCGTTCGCGCCCGCGCCAATGATTGAGGTGTAAGCGGGGCCAGCAGCGCCAAGCCGGCGAAAGATCTGTTCGAGCAGCGCTTCGATCTCGTATTCCTTCATCCCGGGCCGCGCAGCTTTCATAGCTTCCACATGGGCCTCGGCGGCAATGTCGGCGGCGCGCTGCATCAGTTCGATTTCTTCCGCACTCTTGAGAACGCGCATCTCGTGTACGATGGTGGCTGGATCGATGATGGTCTGCGGCTTCGTCGGCGCCGTATTCGCTCTTCGCGCCTTCCACTCCGGCGCGTCGGCCATCCCAGATTTCTCGTTCTGGATCACGTGGTCGAACAAACAAGGTAAACTTCTGTTCGCGCGCAGGCGCCACGACCGCAATCGCTTCCGGCTCTTCGAAGCCGGTCAGATACAAAAAATCCGAGTCCTGGCGAAAGCGATACTGCGTGTCATTGGAACGCGTGGCTTCGCGGGCGCTGGGAATGATGGCTACGGAATTCGGGTCCATACGACGCATGAATTCCGCAAGTTGCGGACGGATCATAAAGGAGTCTCCTGAAGTGGTTGAGAATGCGAGCAGCTATTGTAACCGAGAGGGACGACTCAGGAAACTTGCGGTGGAAAAAGGTACTGGTTCATTTTGAGTCCGGAAGTTGAGAGTTCAACTATCAGGCGGCATAGCGGCGACGACCGGATCTGTTTCGCATCGGCTCCTGCGAAACTGGAGCGCGGGCATCCTGCCCGCAATGAGCGCAAAGCGCGAAAGGTGGATTGGGTCAAGGTTGATCAATTGCGAAAACCAGCGTGCTGACGCGCGCTATGCGGGCAGGATGCCCGCGCTCCACGGGGCACGCTATCCGGGCAAAATCCCTTCTTGCCGCCACGTGTGCTCGAAGGTCTTTGGGCACTTCGGGTTGACCGTTAATCTTTTGATTGAAAGTTGGCGAACAAGCGGGGGCAAGCCACCCTTCCCAACCTGCGAATTTTCGCCCCTTGAATAGTTCACACCAAGCCCGCTTTGTTAGATAATCGGCCCAGCCCAATGAGCACACTAGTTGTCCAATCAGAACAAAGCCCCGAGATCGTCTCTTACGATCCAGCAACGGCCGAAGAGATTGGCCGCGTTCCCCTAACTTCCCCCGCCGAGGTGGCCCGGGCGGTAGAGCGCGCCCGCGTAGCCCAACCTGCCTGGGCTGGTCTTTCGTTCAAAGAGCGGGCCCGCGTGATACTCAAAGCCCGCGAGATCATGCTGGCGCAGTTAGAAGAACTGGCTACGCTCATCTCGCGCGAAGCCGGCAAGCCGGTATCGGAAGCGATGTCGATGGAGCTAGTGCCCACGCTTGATGCAATGCATTATTTCTCACACCACACTGCCGCCCTCCTCCAACCACAAAAGATCGACATTGGTCAGTATGGTTTGATGGGCCGCTCGTCTCGGATCGTTTATAAGCCAATGGGTGTTGTAGGAATCATCTCCCCATGGAATTTTCCACTCGCGACGCCCGCCGAAGAAGTCGTGATGGCTTTGATGAGCGGCAACGCTGTTGTGCTCAAGCCCAGCGAGCTTACTCCGCTCACGGCTCTTAAGATTGGCGAAATTTTCACTCACGCCGGTTTGCCCGAAGGGTTATTGGAGATTGTCACCGGCGATGGCTCGACCGGCGCGGCACTGATTGAAGCCCGCGTTGACAAGATCATGTTCACCGGCAGCGTGGCCACCGGCAAGCGCGTTGCCGAAGCCGCGGCAAAGCATCTCACACCGGTGGTGCTCGAGCTAGGCGGTAAGGATCCGATGGTGGTGTTGGAAGACGCCGACATTGAAAACGCCGCGCGCGGTGCGGTTTGGGGAGCTTTCGCAAATTCGGGTCAGGCCTGTGCCTCAGTCGAGCGCTGTTACGTGCACGAATCGATTGCGCCACAGTTTCTCGCCCGCGTGTTGGCGGACACGCAAGCGCTGCGGCAGGAAGTGGGCACGAGAGAAGACACCGACGTTGGCGCCATGACCAATGAAAGACAACTGCGAATTGTCGAAGACCACGTGTCAGATGCGGTCGAGCGCGGTGCGAAGGTAGTTACTGGAGGAAAACGCTCTAGCAACCTGAGCGGCTATTTCTATCCGCCCACGGTGCTGACAAATGTAGATCACCATATGACGATCATGCGCGATGAGACTTTTGGTCCAGTGCTCCCGGTGATGACTTTCAAGACTGAGGACGAAGCCATACGGCTCTCAAACGACAGTGTCTTCGGCCTGACTGCCAGCGTTTGGACCAAAGATATTGCTCGCGGCCGTCGCCTTGCGGAACGCATCGAGGCCGGAACGGTGATGGTCAATGAAGTGCTCTATACACACGGTATCGCCCAAACGCCCTGGGGCGGAATCAAAGAAAGCGGCTATGGCCGCACTCATGGACGCATGGGCCTGCTCGAACTCGTTACGCCGCGGCACATTCACGTCAACCGCATTTCGTTTCTCCCGGATCTCTGGTGGTTCCGCTATGATCCCGGTGCTCAAAAACTCTTTCAGGGTTTGGCAACTCACTTCACATCCGGCTCCCTCATGAAAACTGCACGCTTGCTACCGCAGATGATCAGACGGCTTTTTGCGCCGCGAGTGTGAGGCTTCAACTCGGCGCCAGAGTTCGGTTCGATTGCGGAGAGGCACAGTGCGCCGCCCCCGCCTCTAAACTTCCATTTCAAAGTCAACCCAAGTGAGTCGGTTTAGGGAATCATCTTATCCGAAACCGCGCCAGGCTTCTTGATGTAGACCTCGCCGCGTGCAGTCATACCTGCTTTTTCGGCGAGTGTCTTCAATACCGAAGCGAGAATTTGCTTGTTCTCGAGCTTAAAGCTGGTGAGGCCACTGGCTCTGCTGTCGGGATCAGTATATTGAAGGGTCAAATAGCGAACCTTGGTCTTTATGAAACCGAAGGGGATCCCGATGTAGAAGGGAATGTGGCTAGCTACTGTGGCTGCCGCGGGACGTCGCTTTTGCGTATCGGCAAAGGCTGAGGTCACTGCATCATAGGGAATGAAAAGGACTTCCTTCTGCTGTTTGTTTCGAAACAACAAACGCCGATTGTTATCGTCAAAGCTTAAGGTGCCGGTCATCGTGTGGTTATAACCAAACACACCGCCCTCGTATTTTGCCTTGACGGTTTGCGGGGCTGGTGCGACGGCAGTAGTTGACGAATCGGTAGTCGCACTCGCATCGATGGTTCGTGGACGCTGGGCGAAGGCAGCTATCGGCGTGAGCAATGTTAGGAGCAGAACTGCAATAAATCTCATCTTTGTTCTCCCGATTGGTTAAAGCTTCAGTCTGAATTACAGTCAAGAAGGTGGCAGAAAGGCATCATCCAGGCCGACTGGTCCTCGCTATCGGGTCGGGTAAAGCTACCTGGGATCCAATGGCCTACTTAGCAAACGGCCGTACGCGCTCGATCGATTCCTTGAAATCGGTATCAGCCGGTGCCAGATTCGCGCCTTTTTGGTAAGCCGCCAACGCTTTTCCAAACTGTTTCGAAACTTCGTATGCGTAGCCCAGCTCGCGATAGACGTTCACGTCGCTGGGTGTCTTGGTTGCTGCTGACTCGAGTGCAGCAATCGCTTTCGGAAAACTCTTTGCGCGCGAATGCGCCACGCCGAGTAGATAGAAGGTTACGCCCTTGGCATCACTCCCCAGGACAGCGCGTTCCAGCGCAGCCGCGGCGCGAGCATACTGTGCTGAACCGATCAGCGCCTGGCCGAAAAGCGTCAAGGCTTCCGCATCAGTCCGCACCTTTATTAGTCCTTCACCCGCGCGCACCGCGTTGAGATAGTCGGCATCGGCCTTGGCAGTGTCTGTGCTCAGCGCAGCGCGGCGGAGATAGACTGAAGTAAGCAGCGTCCACGCCGACGCGAGGCGTGGATCGTTCAGGGTGGCACGATTAAGCGCGGCGACAGCTCCGTCGAGATCATTCCGGGCCAGGCCCAACTGGCCCAGATAGAAGAGTGACAACGAGTCCTTAGGGTTTAGTTTTACGACGGCATTAAATGTGCGCTCCGCATCAGTTGCTTTGCCGGTCTTATACTCTGACAAAGCGCGGTAATAGAGCATGCTCGCGTCGGGTTGGGCGCCGGCGCGTGAGGTGGCAGCTACCAGCAGCGGCAGCGCCTGCTCAAATTTTTCGGAGAGGACGTAAGCCTGGGCCAAGGCGTCGACCGTGTTTGGATCTTCCTGCTTCGCTACTCGCTGTAACGAAATTGCCTTCTCCAAATCGCCGGCGGCTTCGCTGTACTGCTTGAGGTTTAGCTCGGCAAAGCCGGCAATTTTCCACGCTTCAGCGTCGTTGGGGTAATTCGACGCCACATCCTTCGCCTCTTTAGCTGCCGCGGCAAACTGTTTCTGCTGCAACAACTGATAAGCATGCGAGGTATCTCCCGTTGCGTTGGTGTTAACTACCGGCTTAACCGGCTGCACGTTTATCAGAGGAGCGTTGGGATTGTTTCTTGCCGTGGGGCTCGGCTTGGGTTCCGGCCGCAACAGCGGCTCCTCCGGGGGTTTGGCGGCCGGCCTAATCCGGCGTGGCCGACTCGATTGCGCGCTAGCCGCACTAAACAACAGCAAAATCAGGGTGCCAATCAAAAGGGCTAGCTGGAAACTTCGGTTGATCATAGGCTTCTTCCCGGGGCAGGGGATTTTTCTTGTGGATAACTCAAATGCGCCAAAGACCTGTTTTCGGATGCCTGAGGCGCCTCATTAGTTCGCCCGGACTCCACGAGCCTTAAGTATCGCACTTTGTGCGGCTCCAACAAACCTCAGTTTGCTGCATCAATCACAGAAAAAGCGGCCGGCAGAGATCGTTCTCGCCAGCCGCCTTTCCGGGGGAAAACCCGTAACTTAAAAGT
>JAIVJP010000006.1 GCA_020199975.1 Acidobacteriota bacterium | reverse complement strand
CCCATGTAGAGGGGTTTACGACAGCGCGGCCGCGGCATCCGCCTTGTTCTGCATCAGGTCCTTGTAAGGATAAAGCATGGTAAGCGACCGGTACGTACCCAATTCTTAAAAGTTCTTCTTAAGACCATCTGTTATCGAACCCCGCAAAAGGCGAGGCGTGATCTCTCTGCCATCAACTATCCGAGCACGTCCTATTCGTTCGAGCAGAACCCACTTGATACGACCATCCACGCTTTTTTTATCGCGTAGAATTGAACGCATGATCGCACCTTCATCCAGGTCACTTGCTGCGGGCAATGATCCGGCCAACCGAACCGTAGCTCGTAGTAATTCTAACTCGGATGTGGCAAGCAAGCCCAGATCTTTCGACATCTGACCGGCAACGAGCATGCCGTAACCGACCGCTTCTCCGTGACGAAAGCGTCGGTATTTTGTAATGCTTTCCAGTGCGTGGCCGACTGTGTGTCCGAAGTTTAAGACCCGCCGCGAAAGATGGTCTGTACGCTCTGTTGTTTCGCGTTCATCGCCAGTGACGATCGCAGCCTTGAAAGCACACTGAGATCGGATGAGCTTTTCCAGTGCCGGCGAAACAAGCGCATCAGGATTTGATTTAATCGTTTTGAGATAGTCCCGGGTTTGTTTGAAGAGAGTTCGGTTACCGACAGCGCCCTGCTTGATACTCTCGCACCATCCGGAAACGAGATCGCGCCCGGCCAGAGTGGTTAACGTTTCCGTATCAATCAAGACTCCGCAAGGTTGATGAAATGCGCCCACCAGGTTTTTGCCGTGTGGCAAATTAACCCCCGTCTTGCCCCCAACTGAGGAATCAATCTGGGCGATGAGCGTCGTAGGTACTTGAAAGAATGGGATTCCCCGCAGGTAAGTAGCTGCGGCAAAGCCCGCCAAATCGCCAATCACTCCTCCGCCCAAAGCCACCACCGCATCAGTGCGCTCAAGTCCGGTCTCGCTGAGAAAAAGAAGCGCCTTCTGGACGGTGGCCAGTGTCTTGTGCTGCTCTCCGTCACCCATCAACCAGTGAGAAACAACATACTGTGCGGCACGTAAGCTCTTAAGCGTTTGCCCGCCGTATAAACTGAAAACTTTCTGGTTTGAGATAACGGCAACGCGGCGCGCTCGATGAGGCAACCAACTATGAATCTCGTCGCCTAATTCCGGCAGAGTTCTGCGCCCGATTTTGATCTCGTATCGGTGCTTTGCGACGGCCAACCGCACATTAAGTCGCTGCAAGTTTTCAAACTCCTGAAGTGTGCCACTACTCAAGGCATTCTCGATTTCCAATTGCCGATTGCCGATTCTAACATTGCGGATTTCCAATTGCCGATTGCCGATTCGAATTGTTCACGGGTTCATTCTAACTTTCCAGCTTCATCTTCCGTAAACTCGTAAATCGGCAATCGGCAATGATGTAAGTCGGAAGGCTCCAACAAAAGCGAATGGGCGCGACATACGTGGGAGTGCGTCGCGCCCATCCATATTCGTGGTCACTGTCCTCACCCCAGCAACCACTTGAGACGGAGGATTCACCAACCGTCTCTCTTGCCCCACAATATACATCGCAACGTTTGTGCCGTGCAAGAGATCATTTTCTAAAACTGCTGTTTCTTTGGTTTTTATTTGGAACTGGTAGAAGCGGCTTATCGGCTAACTGGCCCAGGCGCATTCCAGGTCCAAAAACGATGAGGAATTTTCAGTAGTTGCTGTGTAGAACTTGCATTGACAAAGGCTACCTTGCACCAAGCGTCTGCTGAATCACTATCGCAAGATTTCTTGCATACGCTTCTATCATCGCCTGATCGCGACCTTCAATCATCACTCGAGCCAGAGGTTCGGTGCCCGAGTAGCGCAATAGCAGCCTGCCCCCGTCGCCGAGCTGGGACTCGGTTTCCTGCGCCAATTTCTGGATTTGCTCCACCTCTACGAAGGGTCGCTTTTCCCTGACCTTTACATTCACCAGCACCTGCGGATAGCGGTGGAATCCTGCGGTCAGATCATGCAGCGGCTTTCCTTCGTCGCGCACCGCCCGCAGCAGGCACAGCGTTGTTATTAAACCGTCCCCGGCTAGACTTAAGTGCGGGAAAATGATGTGACCGGACTGTTCACCACCAAGGCCTGCTCCCGAGCGCATCAGTTCCTCTAGCACATACTTATCGCCCACATCCGTACGCAATAATTGCAACCCTCTGGAGCGCAACGCGATTTCCAAACCGAAGTTGCTCATTACCGTGGCGACCACCAAGCCATTACTCAACTGACCGCGGTCATGCATGTATTTACCCAATGCCCACAACGTGGCGTCGCCATCTACAAATCGGCCTTTGGCGTCGACAAAAAGAGAGCGGTCTGCGTCGCCGTCAAAGGCAACACCGATATCTGCACCCGCGGCGATAACCTTCTGCTGCAGCGCTTCAATGTGGAGCGACCCGCAATCACGATTGATGTTGCGACCGTCAGGCTTGTCATTGATGGCCACAACGCTCGCTCCCAACCGCTTGAGCAGATGCGGAGCAAGTCCTGAAGCGGCGCCGTTTGCGGCGTCGACTACTATGGTTTGATTATTCAGGGATAGTCCCTGAGCGATTTCGTGCTGAAGAAAATCCAAATAGCGAGACCGTAAGTCAGACGCTAGGTCTTCGCCTTGTGAGCGGATCTCAACGGCAAGTGCAGGCGATTTCTTTTCAGTTCTCGCCAGGATGTCGGCTTCGATAAGACGTTCCGTCTCGTCGTCCAACTTCCGTCCCGAGGGGGCAAATATCTTGAAGCCGTTATCTTGATAGGCATTGTGGGACGCGCTGATCACCACCCCCGCATCCGCCGGGAGTGTGCGCGCAAGGAAGGCGACGCCGGGCGTGGTAATCACTCCGGCGGACTTGCATTCTGCACCTGCTTCACGTGCACCCTCGATTAACGATCGTTCTAACCACCCACCCGATTCCCGCGTGTCTCGCCCGACTACTATTACCGGGATACGGCCCAGTCTTTGCCGAAAATGGGCGGTCAGCGATGTCCCCACGGTTCGGAGGGTGTCAGCATCCAGCGGAAAACGGCCCGCCTCACCGCGCACACCATCAGTGCCAAAAAGTTTTCTTCTCGGAGTGGACATTGGATAGTCTCGAGTACTACTACCTGATCAAGGAGAATTGTGAAGGCCTGACCGACAGCAACTTGACCCGATCCTTAACGGCCGGCGGGAGTTCCAAAGCCGCCACACTTCCACCAGTGGTTGCCATATCGACCACCACCTTCACATCTTCAGGACGCAACTGGGAAAGCACAGACGCCGGCCCTGCCAAAGTAACCTCCGCGGTTGCCGGCCGGACCTCAACACCGCTGATGGATCGAGCTGCAACGCCGCTGAAACTCTTCTCGGTCCGCTTTTCTCCCACCTCGACCGCGAGATCCACTAAGGGATCCAGTACGTCAATCTTCTGATCGGGAATGTCGATCGCAACTCGAGAAGCTGTAAAACTCTCTTTTCTACCCGACAGAGAAATAGTTTCAGTCGGAGCTGTCTGCAACGCTTCAATTCTGCTCGCCGGCCCGCGAACTCTCACGGTCATCTGCGCCGGATTAATTCCATAGACCTCGTAGCCGTCTGCCGGTTTGCCTTCCGTCTTCACCTCAACGGGGACCTGGCGTTCCATGCGCGGCTCCAGGCGAACAGGAATTGTGCTCGGCTGAAAGGATTCAATCTTCACCCCATCGGGAAGCTGCATGGTCACGCGATCGAGCGAAAGCCTAATTACCCGCTCGCCTGCCAAGTGGTCGCTGACATCAACGGTAGCGACCAAATCCAGCGGGCTGAGACTCTGGAGGTTTGGCCGGCTACCCGTCAGGACCACTTCCACGGTTCTGGGAGGATCGTTACTAATATCCAGATTGCTCGGCCTGATTAAATTGAGCTGCACGCCGGTTCGAATAGTTAACGGCTGGTTCTGGCCCGTCACTGCAAACCACAGGATCAGCGTGATCGCCAAAGCCAACAGCTTAAGGCTCCAGTCTTCCACGAATATCTTGCGCGCTCCCCGCTCGAGCGCCGTCGGTGGGCGCGGGACCTCAACTACATCTGTCTCATCAACATCCTGAAAAGGCATAAAGGGTATTTCCGATTTCTTAATTGCTGATTCACGATCTTAGATTTTTGATTTGTGATTTGCGATTGGAGCGAGGTTTATCCTCGGACTTAGCAAATGAAAATCAAAAACCTAAAATTAAAAATCTAAAATCAGATGGGGGCCACTTCTTTAGTTTCCGCTTCCGATTCGAGCTGTTCTGACTCTTTCTCCTTCTCACGCTTCGGCGCGACCTCGAGTGCTTGAAAGATAGCCGCGCGGAGTTTGGTGGCGTCGAGTCCACGCTTTATTTGACCACCCTTAATAAAGGAGATCAGTCCCGTTTCTTCCGAGACTACCACGGCAACGGCGTCAGTATCTTCGGTAACGCCGATCGCCGCGCGGTGCCGCGTGCCCAGATCTCTGGAGAGACGCGGGTTCAAAGTTAGTGGCAGAAAGCACGAAGCGGCGGCGATGCGATGGCGTCGCACCACAACGGCACCGTCGTGAAGAGGCGAAGCGGGATTAAAAATACTGACCAGCAAGTCATAACTCAGTTCGGCATCCAGCTTGACGCCGCCTTCGGTCACATTCCTCAATCCTAGTTTGCGCTCGATCACAATTAAGGCGCCGGTCTTGGTGGAAGCCAGCGTCGTCGCGGCGAGAACGATCTCGTCATACACACCTTCGCCAAACTGACCCTGGTAACGACGGGTGAAAGGCATGCGGAACCGATTGCCAAAAGAGATCAGGGCCTGCCTGATTTCCGATTGGAAGAGTACGATGATTGCTACGCCGATGTAGAGCAGACCGCCGCGCAGGATGAATTCAAGGGTTGCTAATTCCTGTTTTGCTGCGAGCCAGTAAAGGAGGGCGAAAGCTCCGATTCCCGCCGCCATGGGAGCGGCACGGGTCCCACGGACCAGTTTCAAAACTGCATACACGACCAAGAAGACAACGATGATATCCGCGATGTTACGCGGCTCACCGAGCCTTCCGAGGTACTCCGTGTATGGCAGTAGTAGCAACATCTCTTGTTTTCAAACTCAGGACTTGCGATTTGCGATTCAGAAGCGCCAATTTAGTTTCACCAAACCGTAATCGAAGCGGGGTCCCCCAGCGGGGCAGCTCCGATGAGGTGCGAATACCATGTCCCTATCAGCCGATGTGCTCCGGTACGACGTCGAGCTCGGTACTCTCGCTCTGGCGAGCAGCCTCCAGAAAAATCATCTCTACTTTTGGTTCTGCTCGCCTGATCAAATCCTCAACCTCTTCAATTGTCTGGACTATGTCACCTGTAACTAGTTCATCCCGCAGATTCACGTGCGCGTTAATCAAAATCTGTTTCGGAGCCAGGTGCATCGTCAGTAGTTCAACCACCTTAACAACGTTAGGGTGACTTTCAATCGCTTCCTTGATAGCAGTAACCTTCTTGGCATTTGCGGCTTCACCTAACAACAAACCGCGTGACGATCGGGCCAGCACAAAGGCCACCACGGCCAGAATCAAGCCAATCACAATCGACGCCAGTCCATCCCAGTAGGCGCCATCACCCGGACCAGTGTGGTGGTCCGTGAGATAGATTCCCACGCCGGCGATCACAATTCCGAGTAAGGCCGCCGAATCTTCGAAGATTACGGTCTTCGCTGTTGGATCTTTCGATTCGCGAAGATATGCAAAGAACGTCAGGCCCTCGTGGTGCGCCTCTTTTACCTCCTGATAAACTGCCAGGCAGATTGAACCGGCTTCCAGCACAAACGAGATGGCCAGCACCCAGTAGGCCCATTTCAAGTTTTCTGGCGGATGCGGATGGGACAGCTTGACGACGCCTTCGTAAATCGCATAAGTCGCGCCAACCCCGAAAATGAATATCGCTGCGATGAACGACCAGAAGAAGCGCTCTTTCCCGTAACCGAATGGATGTTTCCCAGAAGCCGGACGCTTGTAAAACCGCAGACCCAGAAGCAGAAACACCTGATTCGTAGTATCTGCAAACGAGTGCAGCGCTTCAGCCATCATGCCGGATGAGCCGGTGATAACAGCCGCGATAAACTTCAGGACTGTGATAATCCCATTGGCAAAGAGCGCGCCGAGCACTGCCAGCATCGACAGATTCCTTCAACCTGAAATGAAAGCTCCGCTCGGATTATCGCGGAAAACGCGGCTTGTGGCAATGGAATGAATTGACTCATCAAGAATTTACGCCGAAATTGATTCGTTGCCTCAATTAAGAAATCTACTCGAAATGATTGAGTCCTTGCTTTCCTGTAGAGAGACCGGTTGGCGGAGAGGGGGGATGAAGCTAACGATGATGGAACCGGGCGCTTGCCAATCCCCATCAGTCGAAAGCGAGGCGTTGTAAACATGGCAGATTTTACTCCCCTCAAATCGGGTTGCCTGCAAATTTGAGGATGCGAGATTTTAGCGGCAGGATGCGGCGAGACTACGTTAGTGCTTCAAGTCCGCGGTCCAGTTCACCACGATGCTGATCGGGGTGGCGCTTGTTTCTTCAATCATTAAGTTAATGAGAAAGCGCTGCCCGTCGGCAGTAACCGCGTACTGATTCCTGAAACTTGGCAGAGTAAGGACGCGCGTGCCGAAGAGCGTCTGAGGAACATCTGCCTCGAATGTGGCTCCCAGCTTTACATCCACCACCATGAGTTTTCCATCGGCGGTGATGTAGAAAAGCTCTTTGCCGTCGCGCCTCCATCTCGGCTGGCGTCCACCGTCCGTCGAGACCCGCCACCTGCCACCAGAGGCCGGGAATGTCTGAACGTAGACCTCCGGCGCTCCCGACTCGTCCGAACTGTAAGCAATCCATTTTCCGTCTGGTGAGAATTGGGCCGCCTGTTCGTTGAACTCCGTTTGCAAAAACGGAAATGGTTGGCGGTCCCCGGACATCGGTAACACCCACAAATCCCATTTTGTTTTCCGATTGATGGTTTGATAGACAATGAACTGTCCGTCCGAAGACCAGTCGTCCGGTACTTTCTCCTCAGTTGACTTGAGCAGCACTTCCTCATTCCCGCCGCCGCTCGCAATTTTTTGATAAAGATTCCTTACGCCTTCGCGGTTTGAGGTGAAGACGATGCGGCTTCCATCAGGCGACCAGAGGGGATTCGAGTCGTTCGCCGGATCGGTCGTGAATCGCGAAGGGATGCCGCGAGACAAGTCGAATAGCCAGATGTCCTCCGTTCCCGTTTGGGTATCTGTGAGGTCAACCGCAGCTCGCGTTTCATCAGGTGACAGCCGGAGAGTAAAGTAAAGACCAGCTGCGCCGAGCGACCCAATCTGTTTGCCTCCACGATCAAACCAGAGGGGTTGGTTAATCTGGCCGCTCCCGCTGCGATAAGCCAGCACGCCGTTTTCTGAGACGGAAAATGCCCCGCGACTAAGCCCTGGGTTAAATGCCACGCGTTCGGCGATGGGAAATGGTTCGCCGGTGAGTTGAAGCTCATCGGCGTCGAACCGCTGCGCGATCAGCGTCTCGTTCCGCAAGAAGAGCAGAAAGCCCGGAGGCGCGTACGCCGCGTTTAAAGTGGTGGGTAGCAACCGCTTCGTTTCTTTCCCATCAAGCGAGCCGACGAATATCCCTCCGCTTTCAGCTTGGCTGGTGCGCACAAAATAGAGGAAGTGGCGACCGTCAGATAGGAAGTATGGCCAGCGATGAGAAGTCTCCAAACGTGATTGATCGAGCGCCGTGACCGGTATCGGCTCGCCGCCCGCCGCCGAGACCCGATAAAGTGGACCGAAAGCATCAAGTGCAAAGACAATTACTCCGTCTCGATTCCATGTGCCACCGCGACTTTCCGCCGCCGCATCGCACAGAGTTTGAGGAGGCCCGCCTGATGCATCAATCTTCTTGATCTTCCCTCCGGCGAAAAACCCGATAAAGCGACTATCTGGGGACCAAAAAAGAGAAGAAGCGCCCGAAGCACCCTCGGTTCCAGGAAGCGCTTGTGCTGAGAGCGAATCAAGAGAGCGCACCCAGAGAAGATTCTGGCCTTCAGAAGAGGCGAAAAACGCCAGGCGACGACCATCGGGTGAAAGGGCCATGACCGGCACTATTCCGGTCATGTTCACCTTCTCAGGCGGCAACACCGAAAGCTTGAGTACGCGTTCGTCTACTGGAGTAGGGCGTAAATACGCAATAGCAAAAGGCAGCGCCGCCAGCAGCCCAAGCAAGCAGACGCCGGCGAATATCCACGCGACCCTCTCACGGTTCTTAGGCCGCCCCGCTGTCAGAGGCAAAGCGGCTGTCATCGTCCGACTTGATGACAATCCGCTCAAAGCTTCCAGAGCAAAGGCCACATCTCTCGCCGATTGAAATCTCTGCTCCGGACTCTTCTCCAAACAGTGCATCACGACGCGCTCAAGCGCGGGATGGATCTGACTGTTCGATTCAGACAGTCCCAGCGGGTCTTCCTTCAGAATCGCATTGAGCGTCTCAATCGCCGAGTCCCCGCGAAAGGCACGCTCGCCTGAAAGCATCTCGTAAAGAATCACGCCCAGTGAGAAGATGTCCGAACGATGATCAACCCTCTGCCCTCTGACCTGCTCCGGCGACATGTACCCGACCGTGCCCACTGCCGTGCCCGGATCTGTATTGAGCTTGCGCGTCGGTAGGTCAGTGCGAACTTCGCTTCCGTTCCTCGGCTCGACTAGCTTAGCGAGACCGAAGTCCAAAATCTTTACCCGCCCGTCTTTCGTAACGAAGAGGTTCTCGGGCTTCAGGTCGCGATGCACGATGCCCTTCTCGTGCGCTGCCGCAAGCCCCGAAGCGATCTGGAGGGCGTAGTCAATTGCCTTCCGGACAGAGAGCGCAGTGCCCTTCAACTGCTCACGCAGCGTCTCCCCTTCGAGCAGTTCTGAGACGACGTACGGCGAGCCGTCGTGTGTATCCACATCATAGATTGAGAGGATGTTTGGGTGGTTGAGCGCACCTGCCGCCTGCGCTTCCTGCTCGAAGCGGCGCAGTCGTTCTGAGTCTGAGGAGAAAGCAGCGGGGAGGACTTTGATCGCCACGTCACGGTTAATCTTCGGATCACGAGCTAAGTAAACCTCACCCATGCCGCCTGCGCCAAGCTGCGAGCGGATTTCATAGCGACCGAGCTTTGTTCCTGGGGCTGTGGTCATCGTCCGTAGGCGCAACTGTCAGCTTGTGTATTGCCTTTCGCAGCATTTCGCAAACGAACGGCTTCCATTATTAAGGGATACCGACGCGACGTACGAGCTCGTCGAACCGCGGATCTGAACGCAGGCTGGCGAATCGGGGATCGCTCTTGATACGTACTATGCTTAAGTCGTGAGCTTTGTCTGCCTCGTCAAGCCACGCGAACGCCTTATCATTGTCACCAAGAGCTGCATAGATCATCCCGATTAGAGCGGGCGACACCCATCTCTCTTTCGAGAGCTTTAGCAGCTCGTCCAGATGCTTCTGTGCTTCCCCTCTTTTCCCTGCTAATGCG
>JAIVJP010000189.1 GCA_020199975.1 Acidobacteriota bacterium | reverse complement strand
CACCCGCCAGCGTCTGCCATTCGATGTCGGGCGCGAGCGCAAAGGAGTCGCTGCCTTGTACAGCGTCAGCCGTCTTTGCATCGGCGGTGGTCGCCGCTGTAGTTGGTACTCTGATCTGCGCTTCGAGATTCGGGATGATGGACGCCAGGCGCGAGCTTGCCAAGAGCGTCGCCCGTCCGCTCGCGACGAGCGCTCCGATGGCGATCAGCACCACGCCGGAAAAGACTTCAACCTTGTGCAGATGTCGGCGAAAACGTCCGTAGAAGCCTAAGAACTGGTTGATGCCGAGACCGGTCAAAAGAAACGGTACGGCAAGACCCGCGGAGTAAAAGGCCGAGAGGACCAATCCGCTCTTCCAGCCGCCGCTGGTCGCCGCCAGACCAATAATGCCTCCCAGAATCGGACCAATACACGGAGTCCATCCGGCGGCAAAGGCTAAGCCCAGCGTTAACGATCCCAGCGGGCCACGTGGTTTGCTTTGAGAGAAGCGGCGCGTATCTTTGTAGAGCGCGCCGATTTTTAACAAGCCGATCAGTTGCAAGCCGAAAATAATGATGATGAATCCGCCGGCTATTCGGACCCACGGATTCGATATGATTGACGCTCCAATCCATCCTGCGGCGGAGCCGAGTGAAACAAAGATCAGGGATAGTCCCGCATTGAAGGCGAGCGAGTTGATTAATACCGCTGTCCGAGCAGAGCCGCGCGTGCCGCCCTCTCCCTTCAAACGGTCAAATGCTGACGCCGGAGATCAGCTAAACATAGCCCGGAACCAGCGGCAGTACGCACGGCGACAAAAAAGAAGCTACACCTGCGATGAATGCTACAGCAACCGCGATATTCGCACCTTCCATATGACAGCTACCCTCCAGGGTCAGTCGAATTAGAATTAGTCTCCGGCTTCCCTCGAAGCGACGATTGCGCGCCTCCCTTCTGGTCGTGGCTGCGGGCGGGCGAGGCTTCTTTGGCGCATGTACCATTCGATCGCCACTATTCCCGACAGTATCAGCGTGACGGCGGCCGAAAGCAGGCAGTACTGGCAAAAGGCGTGAAGGATGACCGCCTGCACGAACAGCAGCCAGAGAGTGGCCGCCAGCATCGTCGCCACGACCGCCGCCAGCAGACGCCTGGTCCACTCATGTCCGAACGCTGCCAGCGTTGCTAAACTAAACGCAATGAAATAGGCCAGTGCGCCCAACGCCGCCACAGGTACACCGCCGATGCTGGCGTAGGCGCTACCGAGCACTTCGGAACAGCCGGCGGTCACAGTGCATCTGACGCTGTCGCCTGTGAGGTGTTCGATTGTCAGGTAAATGGCATCGGTGAGGCCCACCAGCGACACCAACGCCGCGAGCGCGTAGTTCCGAGTGGCTGCCAGACGATCGGGGCCGGTCATTCTTTTCCTCCTGAGCCTCAACCCCTCACGCTCGACCGGCGGCATCAAAATCTTCACCAGCTTGAGAACTGCCTTCGGCCATCCGGGGTATTTTTCCTTCGACGATCAACTTTCAAAGGGACGTTTCAGTTCTGCGGCTCTTCCCCCTTTCGGGTATCGCTGCGGGCTATTTGCCAGCCAGCAACTCAAGCATCTTCCCGAAATCCGTGGTCGGCAGCTTGCAGTTGTAATTGAGGCAGACGTAAGCAGTAGCCTTCCCATCGCGGCTCGTCTGGTATTTGGTGAATGAGGCGAGCCGCGTGATCTCGGGCGCGGGCTGCTCGGTCGGTTTCAGGAGAACGACCTTGTTGGGGATGAATCTACCTCTCAGGGCTTTCAACATCGCCCGCGTGTCGTCAGACCGGGAGCCTCCGGCGATCACCACCTCGTAAGAAGGGCCGATGCCGAAATCAACGCCCGCCATGAGTTGACTATTTCCTCCCGGCGCTTGCTTAACGTCTCCCGCAAATGCGCGACCGATGGCTGCCGCCTTCTCCTCGTAACCGGCGTTCGCCGTGATCCGCCCCAGCCGGAGCAGGTTCAGCATGGCGACCGAATTCCCCGAAGGGATCGCGCCGTCGCTAATCTCTTTCTGTCGCGCGAGCAGCGTTTCGCCGTCGTCCGCGGTGAAGAAGAACCCACCGTTCCGCTCATCCCAGAAGTGCTTGATGAAGTCGCCGTTGAGTTCCAGCGCGGTTTGCAGGTGGCGGGCGTCGAAGGTGGCTTCGTACAGTTCGAGCAACCCCCAAGTGAGGAAGGCGTAGTCATCCGCGTGCGCTTTGATGCCGGATTGACCTTCCCGGTAACGGTGCAGGAGACGCCCGTCGGCACCGCGCAGGTTCTTGAGGATGAAATCGGCTGCCCGGCTCGCCGCCTCCGCATACTTCGGCTCGTCTAATACCTGCGCGGCCTTGGACAGCGCGGCGATCATCAGACCGTTCCAGTCAGTCAGGACTTTGTCGTCCTTATGCGGATGGACGCGCTTTTCTCGCGCCGCGAAGAGTTTCTGCCGCGCCGCTTCGACACGGCTTCGCAACTCACCGGCGGGCATCTTC
>JAIVJP010000188.1 GCA_020199975.1 Acidobacteriota bacterium | reverse complement strand
GGGTAGGACAAGGTTGGAGCGCTCCTGCGTTTTTCAACCTTAGCGGCGGAAGCTTTGGAGCGCAGATAGGTGCGCAAAAGAATGATTACGTGTTTCTGATCATGAATGAAGATGGAGTGAAGGGTCTGCTCGAGGATAAGTTTGAAATGGGCGGCGAAGCCGGCGTAGTTGCTGGTCCGGTTGGTCGCGAAGTTGCGGCATCCACAAATCCCACCCTGGATGCCGGTATCCTCTCCTACTCACGCAGTAAGGGTGCGTTCATCGGCGCAGCATTGAAGGGCGCAGTGATCAGTCCAGACAATGATCTTAACGAAGCCGTCTACGGTATGAAGGCGACTCAGGTCTTGATTGGAAAGCCGATGTCGTTAAGTAAGATGCCACCTAGTGTTCGCATTTTCCCGCGCACACTTGCGCGTTACTCGATTCGCTAAGACATCGCAACCACAATGTCTTCTTTGGCGCGCAAGAAAGGCTTGACGCTTTTGTTTGCGCGCCCTAGAATGCGTCGACGCCTCTAGGATTGTTCATCAATCGAACGTCAGGTATCCGGCACCGGAATATTTAACTTATGCTCCCCCGCACACAGCGACAAAAAGAGATTCTTGATTATCTCACTCGGTTCCTGGAGCGACATGGCTACGAGCCTTCCTACGCGCAGATAGCCAGACACTTCGGAGTTAAATCGAGAGCAACGATTGCCAAGCATGTTGCCGCACTTGAGAAGCGCGGACTGCTTACGCGCAAGAATGAAGACGGCGCCTTTGCTCTGACGGTGAAGATTGATGACAGCGATGCGCTTTGTGAGGTCAGGTTCCTCGGCTATGTCGCTGCTGGTGCCCCCATTGAAGTCGTCGAAAATGCGGAGACGATCCCCGTGCCGCGTTTCTTGCTCGGACGCGTTCGCCCGGAACGAGTCTATGCGCTGCGGGTAAAAGGCGATTCGATGATCGATGAACACATATGCGACGGCGATATTGCCTTAATCGAGAATCGCACCGACGCGCGCGATGGTGAGATAGTGGTGGCCTTACTCATCGAAGAGAACCAGGCGACACTCAAGCGACTCTTTCGACGCGGCTCTAACGTCGAACTCCATCCAGCCAACTCTCAACTCCAGCCGTTTACCGTGACAGCACAGCAAGTTGCCGTGCAGGGAATCTTCCGCGGGCTACTTCGTCCCAGCAGCTAATCTGCTGACTTTACACCGTTTAACCTACCTCCGTTATGGTTTTGGCGGAGTTCCCGTGGAATATGGCTTTGGAAAAAGGTTAGCTAGCTTTAGTTTTGCGGGCACCCTTAGTCAGAACCTGATCGGTATCGCGCTTAATCTCGAAGACGCATTCTTTAGGCTTCTTGTCCTGGCGCAAACCCAGGAAGACTGGATGGCGCATACGCCCGTCGGCCGTCCACTCGGAGAACTTGACCTGAGCTACCAGCCTGGGTTTCACCCACTGCACAGGTTCGTTGGTCTTGGGTTTGTCGACGAAGGGGCAGTCCCTGGTCTTGAGGGGCTGCATCAGCTTGTAAGTCTGCGCCAGAGTCTGATGATTGAAGCCGCCCCCGGTGTGTGCAACATAATGAAGTTTGCCGTCACGGTAGAGGCCAACAACAAGGGCACCGAAATATTCGCGTGAGTTTCGCGGTTCGGTGTGCCCGCCGATGACCACCTCCGATAGTTGAATAGTCTTTATCTTCAGCCACTCGACGCTGCGTCGTTGCGCGTAGGTGCTTTCCAGGCGTTTGGCGATCATCCCTTCCAGGGGAACTTTCGCGACCTCCTCGAAAAGCTTCTCGCCCTCGCCAATGATGTGGTCGGAGTATCTGATGTTCTTGGACGACTTGAGTATTCCTTCCAGCACGGCCTTGCGATTGAACAGTTTGCATCCCATCAAATCGAATCCGTCAAGATAGAGGAGGTCGAAGACGTAAAATGCAATCCTCGTGGTTGCTGCGAGTCGTTGGATGTCGCCGGCATTCTTTCGCCCAAGCCGCCGTTGCAGTAACTGAAACCTCGACACGCCGTTTTCATCCAGGGCCACAATCTCACCGTCGAGAATTACGCTTGAGCCACGAATACTTTGCACGATGTCTGCTAACTCGGGGTACTGCGCCGTCATCTCGATTTGGTTTCTGGAGATGAACCGTGCTTTGCCGTTCCGGATGAAACAAACGGCGCGCACACCGTCCCACTTGGTTTCGAACAGCCAGTCACGATCAGAGAAGGGCTCATCAACAAGCGTCGCCAGCATGGGATTGATTAATTTCGGCATAACAACCCGCTTAGCGCCTTGGCATACCTCTTTCGAATCTGCGACTTTGGCCATTTGGTAGTTGTCTCCGAGATAGAAGATCTTGCGAGTCGCTATCTAACCAAACTTGGCACCACTCACCCCGTCCGGTTAGGGACGAAGTATTTATAGCTCGAGCCCTCTCCCAAAAACCAGCGCTCTCGACCCGAGCCGCATGCTATAAACATTCGGCTCCTACGGAGCGCAACCTTTC
>JAIVJP010000187.1 GCA_020199975.1 Acidobacteriota bacterium | reverse complement strand
GCTCAACGGTGACGCCACGAGAACTAACATCGTAGCGGGCATCCAAGATCTCTTGAATGGTGCGAAGGCCGGGGACATACTGGTGTTCACCAACGCTTCCCATGGGACCTATCTCGCCGATACCGACGGCGATGAGCCCAAATATGACGAAGCCATTTGTCCTCATGACACCGATTCAAACTTGCTCGTTGATGACGACTTGCGCCAGTTGTTTAAAAATATTCCGAAAGATGTTCGACTTACGGTTATTTCGGACTCCTGCCATTCCGGCTCTGTTACTCGTGTCAAGGTGAATGAGTATCGGCGCAATCGCCAACTCAACCCCGTCGTCTTCGGTGGGATAGAACTATCGCCTGACCAGCTTCGGGCGGCCCGCGGGAAAAAGGAGAAGTATCCGGAGTCAGGCATGAAGGAGATTCTGTTGAGCGGCTGCAAGAGCAATCAAACTTCCGCCGACGCCTACATAGCCAGCGACTACCATGGCGCGATGAGCTATTACGCCATCAAAGCTATAACCGACGCCAACTACAAACTCACCTACGCCGACCTGCATAAAAATTTGGTGTCGATGCTCGAGGAAGAAAACTATGACCAGATGCCTCAACTAGAAGGCACCGACGAAAGCAAGAACAGACAGGTTTTCAACTGAGTCCTCCCGGTCAAATAGCTAACCGCAAGTCCGTGAAGTTCTCGCCGATTCTTAGGCTTTTCGTTTTGCGTGCGGTCAATCCAGCGCTCGCGTAGTTTTGGAAAAGGGTATCCGACTCAAAGCATAAGGGGAGAACAACTATGCCGCAAAAGTCCAAAAAAGCCGGCACTTCGAAAAACTCCACGAAGCGTAAGCCAGCGGCGAAAGCTCCCCTGAACGGTAGAAAAAAAAGCAGGGCGAGTGCCAAGTCTGCTCAGCGTCGTTCAACCAAGCGAGTTACGGCGCGCGCCACTAAGGCGAGTGCGGGGAAGACTGCCCAGAGCCGGTCAACCAAGCGAGTCACTGCACGAGCTGCTCCGGTTAGGTTTGTTCCAGGCGGGCGCAACGATAACCTGGAGAAGATAGATCACATCGTCGTTTTGATGATGGAGAATCGCTCGTTCGATCACATGCTGGGCTACCTGAAGCTTGAAGGCTCAAATCCCAACGTCGACGGATTGGATGCTGAGATGTCAAACAGCCATAACGGCACCTCTTATCCAGTGCAGCGCCTCACCGGGACGGTATTCGAGCACGACCCCGGCCATGGAGCAGGTGCAGTAGTGCAGCAGTTGAGCAATCATAACGGCGGCTTTGTCAGCAACTATGCCAGCATCCATCCCAAGGACGATCCGGCGCTAATCATGGGTTACCACAACGGATCTTCTCTTCCCGTTTATGATCACTTGACGCGCAACTTTTGCATTTGTGATCGCTGGTTCTGCTCGGTTCCTGGGGCTACCTGGCCCAACCGGCTGTACGCGGTGGCCGGCAAATCTCCCAGTAAAGACAACAAGAAGGTTCCGATTTACGACTTTCCTTCGTTTGTGCGGCATTTGGACGCAGCGAAAGTGTCCTGGAGCTGGTACCCCCATGACATGGCCACCCTCCGGCTCATCGACGGCAAATATCGCGTGGGCCATGGGTCAAAGTTCTTTTGGTTCGACCGGAGAACATGGCTGAAACCCATCACTTTCCTGGACCACGCTGCCTCGGGTAATCTCCCCGCCGTTTCGTGGATCGATCCAAACTTTGTTGACTACTCCGTCACCGGTCCTAGGGAATCAAACGACGATCACCCCCCGTCAGATGTAATGGCTGGACAGGACCTGGCGTTGAAACTCTACAACGCTATCGTTAATAGCCCAGCTTGGGGGAAGACGCTATTGGTAATCGTCTATGACGAACATGGTGGCTTCTATGACCATGTAGAGCCTGAGGACGCACCGGACAACAATCCCCGCTTCCAGACGTATGGCGTGCGCGTGCCGGCGCTGGTGATTTCACCCTGGGTGGTACGCGGAAAGGTATCCCACAAGCTCTTTGACCACACTTCAATTATTAAGACAATTCTCCTTCGATTCTGTCGCCAACCCAATGGGACCATTCCGGACATGGGCCTCCGCGTGACAAATGCCGAGCAGCTTGGATCCTTATTGACGCTCACTACTGCAAGGGAACCCACCCCCCTTGAAGCGTATCAACAGTTGATCGAACGCGTGGCCCAGTGGAGATCCGATAGTTTTAAGAAGCGAATGATGAGGCAGGCAAGAGGTCGGGCTCCCGAGAGGCGCGAAGTCACAGAGTTTCAAGAAGGGATTGAAGCAGCCAGAAAGCGCTTAAGAGAAGAGGGACTGCCGGAAGGACAACCCTGAGTTTGTGAGCGGTTCGCCACTTACCAACGACGCCGTCGAATTTGAGGGCGTTGCATTTAAAAGGATGCAACGCCACCAATCTAGTGTAGTGTCTCATAAATAGCTTTACATAGAGATGGCTGGCTGTATGCTGCGAGTCACTATGTGGGATAGCTGTGAAGCAC
>JAIVJP010000186.1 GCA_020199975.1 Acidobacteriota bacterium | reverse complement strand
GTCTTTGCGAAGTTTTCTCCCGATGGTAAATGGATCGCCTTCACTGGCCAATATGACGGCGATGAGCAGGTCTATGTGATTCCTGCGGACGGCGGCGTGCCGCGGCAACTCACTTTTTATCCGGCCAGGGGACCATTGGCTCCGCGCTGGGGATACGACAACCAAATCTCTGCTTGGACCAGAGACGGACAAAGAATTCTCTTCCGATCGCTGCGCGACTCGTGGGCTTTGCCTATCGCTCGTCTCTACTCCGTCTCGGTCGAGGGTGGCGCACCTGAGGCGCTGCCAATGCCGACAGCCGGATCGGGCGATTTCTCTCCCGACGCGGGACAGATTGTCTATTCACCGCAATCGCGCGATTTCAGATCTGAGAAACGCTATGGCGGCGGTCAGGCGAATAGTCTCCACATCTTCGATCTGAAGAGCTACGCAACCAGGCAGATCAGCGAGGGACCACGACCGAGCCGGGATCCGATGTGGATCGGGGACACGATTTATTTCAACTCTGACCGCGACGGGCATTTCAACCTCTTCGCTTACAACGTACCCAGCGGCAACACAATCCAGATAACTAACAGCAAACTCTGGGATGTGCGCTGGCCCAGCTCGGACAATGAAGGAAAGATTGTCTACGAGATGAATGGCGAGTTGCAGATGCTCGACACCAGGAACCGAAAGGGCAACGCCATTTCCATCACCGTGCCCGACGACGGGCTGGCCCGCAGACCAAGCCGGGTGTCCGCAGCCAATCAGATCGAATCAGTCGGCCTGAGTCCGAAAGGCGAGCGCGCGGTTTTCGCAGCCCGCGGCGATGTCTTTAGCGCTCCCATCGAGAAAGGTCCTACGCGCAATCTCACCCACTCATCAGGCGCCCACGACAAGTGGCCCAGCTGGTCGCCCGACGGTTCGCGCATCGCTTTCATTTCCGACTTGAGTGGCGAAGAAGAGCTGTACCTGGTTCCCCAGGACGGATTGAAAGCGCCGGAACAAATCACACGCGGCGGCACCGCCATGCGCTATCAACCGGAATGGTCCGCTGACGGCCAACGAATCGCTTTCGGCGACAAGGACGGGAAGCTTCACGTACTCACCCTGTCCGATCAGAAGCTAACTGAAATCGCGGATTCACCGCGCGGGCAGATCCGCGACTACGCATGGTCACCACGCGGAAACTTTCTCGCATTCAGCATGTCGGTGTCAGGTAACGGATTCTCATCGGTGTACATTTGGAACGCCGCGGACGGGAAGGTCAATCGGGTTACCGATGATATGTTCAATGCCTTCAACCCCGCCTGGGATCCTCAGGGAAACTATATCTACTTCCTAAGCGATCGAGAATTCGCGCCGCAGATCTCGCAAATTGAATTCAACTATGCGACGAATCGGGACGCCTACATTTACGCGATGAGTCTGCGCAAGGATGTTAAGCACCCCTTCCCACCGGAAAGTGATGAGGTCGCAGTCACCAAACCGGACGAGGCGCCGAAACCAAAGGGAACCCCGCCGGCGCTGGAGCCGAAAGAGCCTGCGAAAGACCTTAACAAAGAGTTGAGTAAGGAGCCGGCAACGGAAACCGACAAAGAGAAACCGGCTCCTTCGTCCACACCCGAAGCGAAACCCGATGCGGCCGGGAAACCGCCGTCGACTTTGATAATCGACTTCGACGGCATCTCGGGTCGGGCCGCGCGCGTTCCGCTTGGCGCGGACAACTACGGCGGTCTATCGGCAAAAACCGGACATTTGCTCTACGGCATCGGACCGGCGTTCTACTACGGCCGACCAGGCGACCGGCCGGCATCGCTTCGTATCTATTCTATTAAAGATCGCAAAGAGACAACGCTCGCGGAAGATGTGCGTGGCTACTCGATATCTGACGACGGCGCCAAGGTGCTTGTGGCCCAGGGTCCGACTTACAACTTGTACGATGCCACCCCTCAAGGCGATAAGTCGAAGAAGGTAGTGCCCACCTCCGGACTCGCGGTGGATCGCGTACCTGCCGAGGAGTGGAACCAGATCTTCAATGAAGTTTGGCGCCGTTATCGCGACTGGTTCTACGTTTCAAACATGCACGGTTACGACTGGGTGGCCCTGCGTGAACAATACAAACCCCTGTTGCAGTATGTGGCTCACCGCTCCGATCTGAACTATGTGATCAGTGAGATGATTTCCGAGTTAACGGTGCAGCATGCGTACGTGGAAGGCGGCGATTTCCAGATTCCGCCGCGGCCTCGCGTAGGTTTGCCCGGCGCCCGCTTCGAACTCGACAAGGCAACCGGTCGCTATCGCATCGCTAAGATCTTCGAGGGGCAAAACGAAGAGGATATCTACCGCTCACCGCTTACCGAGATTGGGGTGAACGCCAGGGTCGGCGATTACGTTCTCGCCATCGACGGCGAAGAGCTAAAGGGCATCGACGACCCGTATCGTCTGTTGCGCAACAAAGCGGACAATCCCGTCCAGCTAACCGTGAATAAGAGAGCTTCGATGGAGGGTGCACGCACGATCTCGTAC
>JAIVJP010000185.1 GCA_020199975.1 Acidobacteriota bacterium | reverse complement strand
GTGTTGCTCGCACGCTTGCTTTGAATCCGAAACTGATAGTGGCAGATGAGCCGGTTTCGGCTCTCGACGTTTCAGTACAGGCACAGGTCGTCAATCTGCTGCAGGATCTTCAGAAGGAGTTCGGGCTCACCTATCTCTTTATCTCGCACGGTCTCGCCGTCGTAGAGCACATCTCAACGCGGGTGGCTGTGATGTACCTTGGGCGGATTGTGGAAATTGCCAGTGCGGCAAACCTATATCTGCGACCGCTTCACCCATACACGCAGGCTTTGCTTTCGGCAATTCCGGTTCCGGATCCGAAGCGAAAACGCGAGCGCATCGTCTTGCAAGGCGACGTGCCCACGCCCATCAATCCACCTTCCGGCTGCCGGTTTCGCACCCGCTGTCCCATTGCCATTGACGAGTGTGCGCGGATTGATCCGGAGTTGCGCGAATTGTCACCGGGCCATCGGGTCGCTTGCATTCGGGTGCCAGGCTGGAGTGATGCGCCCAAACCGGAGTAAGAGAATACGAAGCCGAAACATAAATCTACGAGAGTTCGTATGAACCGCCACGAAGCGGAACTTGGTTAGTCTCGATCATGTTGAGTTGGACGGAAGCTATCCCCCGTCCTCAATCCCCAAGGAGGAAAAGCGATGAGCGACTCAAACATCGGAACTTTTCAACCGTCTACACCACCACCCCCGCCACCGCCACCACCATCGCCGGCAGCTAGTGGTCCGGCTCCCCGTCCCTTGCACCTGAGAATACCTGCGATCGTGCTGTTTGTGCTTGGCGTCCTGATTCTCATTGGCGGAATAGCAAACTTTATTCCCGGAGGGATTTGGACAGGTCCGGCCTTTGCGTTTTGGGGAGTGCTGCTGTTTGCTCTTAGCTTCGTCCGACTTCCTCAAGCAACAAACGCAGATGAGCCGCCAATGTCAGGGGTGCAGAAAGTGATGGGAATCTTCTTCGAGCCCACCCGCGTGTTTAGAAATCTAAGAGCGCACCCGCACTGGCTCGCGGCGCTCTTGGTCATTGCTGCAGTCAATGCTCTTTACACAGCAGCCTTCACGCAGCGGCTTACTGCCGAGGTCATCGTTAACTACACGATGGAAAAACTGGCTGAGAGCCCGATAAAGCCTCCTCCGGAGCGAATGGAGAAAGCGAAGGATGATGCGCTCCAGCAAGCAAAGCAGCCCATCCAACAAATCCAGACGGCCGCAAAGAGCTTTGTGAAAGTTTTTGTTGGCGGTACCTTTATAGCTGCCCTTTGTTTATTGGGAGTGCTCGCTTTCGGGGGGCGCATCAATTTTTGGCAGGCATTCGCGGCGATGCTCTATGCATCCTTGCCGATTGCAGTAGTTTCCAAAATCCTGAGTTTAGTTATTCTCGTCTTGGGCTCTGCTATCGGCGTTCTATCTTTTTACGGCCTGTGGTTATGGGCCAAGGGGTTAGCCAATGCCGGCCAAAAGGTCAGTTCCAGTGCCGCGTGGGGAGTCTCAATAACCCTGTGGATTTTGGGCCTGATTTTCGGGATGATCTTCGCTACGCTGTTCTCAAGCTTTATCTCTTGACTTGCAGAAACAAGAAAGGAAACGGGGTAGCCACCAACTGCCCAAGTTTTTAGTCACACGGCTCTCAACTGCGTGGAGCTACTCGTATCTGAGTGACTCAATCGGATCGAGACGTGCCGCTTTCCATGCCGGCCAGAGCCCAAAGACAAGGCCGATGCCGACACTTGCCACGAAGCCACCGATAGGCGCCCAGAGCGGAACGTAAGAGGGAAGCAGGAGCCGGAGTAGGAAAGTTGAGAGCCAACCTATCGAGAGGCCAACTATCCCGCCAATGCCGGTGAGAGTGGCAGCCTCAATTAGAAATTGCCACATGATGTCGCTGCGCTTGGCCCCGATTGCTTTACGCACACCGATTTCCCGCGTGCGTTCAGTGACTGAAACAAGCATGATGTTCATCACACCAATTCCACCCACCATCAATCCAACGGAAGAGATAACCACCATTGCGATCGCCAGACCGGCTGTGATCGAGCGAAAGTTATCGAGGATGCTTTCGGCGGTTTCCATACCAAAATTGTCCGGCGCTGCAAAGGACACTTGCCGCCGAACCCGCAGCAGATCTCGTACTTGATCCTTCGCCTCATCCATTTGACCAGATCTCCCCACGGCCAGAATGTAAATGTCGTCGGCGTTAGGTTTAAGTTTTTTCGCCAGACTGAACGGCAGATAGATTACATTGTTCTGATCATCGCTGCCGCCACTGATGAGAAACTGCTCGCGTTTCTGCAGTGTGCCCACCACGCGAAACTCATCGGAGCCGATTTTGATCGTTTGCCCAACGGGCGAACCAAACTTGAAAAAGTCGTCGGCCACTTTTGAACCGATCACACACACGTCCTGCTTCGTGTCTTCCTCCGACTGAGTGAAAAACCTTCCCTCCGAAACAACCTGGGTTCCTGCCCGCTCGAATTCCGGCAAGGTGCCCTGCAACGCGACCCCGGCGGTGGTCTTTCCTCCGCCTGAAACCAGGAGCTTCTGGCCGAAGAAATTATTCGTGATATCGAGGAAGGGGACTGACAATTCAACGGCGGGTAGATTGGAAAGCGCGATCGCATCGTCGTAAGTCAGTTCCTTGCGCATGCGCTCTTCGCGCGATCGGCGTCCGACGTGAATTCCCGGACTAAACTTACTGATGAAAATCGAGCGCGTGCCGAAGGATTCCACTTCTTTCTTTACTGACACGTCGATACCGCTGATGATTGAAGCAATCAACATGACGGTGATCACACCGATCACCACGCCGAATACGGTTAGGAACGAGCGGAGTTTGTTGGCCAGCAAGGTCGACAACGCCATCCTAAGATTCTCGTAAATGTCACTACGTAGAAGCTTCATACAACCGACCACGGACAACTGACTACGGACCACTGACAGTCACTCCGCCCTCAATGCCTCAATCGGATCCAGCCTTGCTGCTTTCCAGGCTGGAAAAACACCAGCCATTACCCCAACCGCCATCGAGACGCCGACGGCTATAAACACGGCGCCCAGCGAGAGGAAAGTCGGAAAGAAGACAGCCGTAAGCACCCGCCCGATAATCCAGGCGATCGTAACGCCAATTGCTCCCCCAATCGCTGAAAGCGTTACGGCCTCAACCAGAAACTGCTTCAGAATATCCATCTGCCGCGCGCCGAGGGATTTTCTAATTCCGATCTCCTTTGTTCTTTCGGTTACCGAAACCAGCATGATGTTCATAATTACGATCGCGCCCACGAGCAAGGCAATGCTGGGCACTGCAATGGCCACAATGAAGATAGTTCCGAATAAACGGTCCCGCAGTCCCGTAATTGCATCAGGAGTAACAATGCCAAAGTTATCCTTCTCACTAGGAGGTAGCTTGCGTCTGGTGCGCATCAGAAATCGCGTTTCATCGACCGCGTCATTAAATAGATCATCTGTCTTCGATGTGGCCACAAAGTAGAGTGAACGCTGGCGAATCAATCCGCCAAAGTTGTTGGCGTAGGCCTTCAGGGGCACGAGTATGAAATTATCCTGAGGGATGCCGAAGACCGTACCTCTGGCGGTTTCGACGCCGATCACCCTGTATGGCAGACCGGAAATGGAAATCTCCTGGCCCACCGGACTGCCCACCGGGAAAAGTTTCGTGGCCACGTCGGCGCCAAGGTAAGCGACACGCTGCGCTGCATCGTTTTCGGGATCCACGATAAAGCGTCCCTCGGCGATGTCTCGGTTCTCAATGTCGGCAATTGCCGCCGTTGCGCCGGACACGAAAACGTCCTCAAGAATCTGGTCGCCGCGCTTTACTATGGAAGGTGTGCCGCGGGCCCGAGCTCCGATCTTTCCTATCAGCGTGGCTCTCTCTTTGAG
>JAIVJP010000184.1 GCA_020199975.1 Acidobacteriota bacterium | reverse complement strand
AGGGCATCTACAAATCCACTGATGCAGGAAAAACCTGGACGTTGATGGGTCTGGAAAAAACTGGGCGCATTGGCCGCATCGTGATCGATCCTCGCAATCCGGACATCGTACTTGCGGCGGCGTTGGGCCACGCGTACGGCCCACAGCAGGAACGAGGAGTGTTTCGCACCACCGACGGGGGCAAGACGTGGGAGCGTGTGCTCTTCACCGACGAGAACACCGGGTGTTCAGACCTGGTCATGGATCCCAACAATCCACGTATCTTGTTTGCCGGCATGTGGCCGCTGGTGATTCGCACCTGGGGACGAGAGAGCGGCGGACCGGGCAGCGGTCTCTTCAAATCCACCGATGGCGGCCTCACCTGGAAAAAGCTGACTGGCCGCGGATTACCCTCGCGCACCACCGGCAAGTTTGCGCTCGCCATCGCGCGCTCAAACCCCAACCGAATCTATGCCCTTATCGAAACTGGCGACGGAGTTCCCTTGAATGGCAAGGAAACTGACCGCGGCAAGATGTGGCGCTCTGACGATGGAGGGGATACCTGGCGGCTAATGAGTTACGACCGTAACATGGGCGGTCGCACGCACTACTACTTCCGCACGGAAGTCTCTCCAGACAACCCAAACGAGACTTACTACCTGACTGCCGGCTTCGCGGTCTCACTCGATGGCGGGGAAACGGCCAGATTGGCTTCATTTGCCGGGAGTCCCGGAGGCGACAATCACGACATCTGGATCGATCCCACAAACGCCAACCGCATGGCGGTCGCGAACGATGGCGGCGTGTCGATTTCCGTTAACCGCGGCAGGTCGTGGTATCGCGTGCAGCTTCCCATCGCGCAGATGTATCACGTTACGGTGGACAATCGCATTCCTTATTACGTTTACGGGAACGAACAGGACGATCCGTCTTATCGTGGACCAAGCCGCACCGCTGGTGGAGGTTTCGGTGGCGGGCAGATACCTAGAAGTGCGTGGCACGCTGTCGCAGGAGGCGAAAGCGGTTGGGCCACTCCCGATCCAATTGACCCGAATATCATCTGGTCGAGCGCTTCCGGCTCCGGCAGTGTCGGCGGCATAGTTGAGCGTTACGATCTGCGCAACGGTCAGGCGCGCAATGTGGAGGTTTGGCCGGATCAAACCAATGGCTCCCCTGCCGGCGATCTGAAGTACCGTTTTATCTGGACCTTCCCATTGACCATTTCGCCCCACGATCACAAGAAGGTTTACGTAGGCAGCCAGCATGTTCATCAGACCACCGACGACGGACAGAGTTGGCAAATCATCAGCCCGGATCTCACCACCAATGACAAGAGCAAGCAGGGATTCTCCGGTGGCTTAACCGGCGACAACATCGGCGTCGAGTATTTCGCCACCCTCTTCGCGATCGCCGAATCACCCAAAGAAAAAGGATTGATCTGGGCGGGCAGTAACGACGGGCTGGTTCACCTCACGCGCGATGCCGGAAAGAACTGGAGTAATGTCACGAAGAACATTCCTAACCTTCCGCCTCTCGGAACGGTTAGCAACATCGAGGCATCTCGCTACGAGGCCGGCGCGGCTTATCTCACAGTCGATTTCCATCAAGTGAACAATCGTGATCCGTTTATTTACAAAACAAAGGATTACGGGAAGACCTGGACGCTAATAACGAACGGCATTCCCCCCAGCATGCTGAGTTATGCCCACTGTGTTCGCGAAGATCCCACGAAACCGGGCTTGTTATATGTTGGCACGGAGAATGGGCTCTACGTCTCTTTCAACGACGGTGAGAAATGGGAGCCTTTGCAGTCGAATCTGCCGCGGGCGCCGGTTTACTGGATGGTGATTCAGGAGCATTTCAACGATCTCGTGGTTGGTACTTACGGGCGGGGCTTCTGGATTCTTGATGACCTCACCTCAATTCAGCAGATGACCGACAGAGTGCGCGACGCTGAAGCTCACCTATTTCCACCACGACCCACGTATCGGTTCAGGGCTGCAACTGTACCGGTCACGATGTCCGACGACCCCACCGCAGGGCAGAACCCACCCTACGGCGCAGCAATCAACTACTACTTGAAAGCCGCACCCAGTGGCGACGTGAAAATTCGGATTGTGGACTTAGACGGACAAACTGTCCGTACACTTGCGGGAACGAAGAATGTCGGCATCAATCGCGTCACCTGGGACTTACGCGGCGAGCAGTCGACGGAAGTTAAGATGCGCACCAGCCCAGCCTATGCACCCGAGATTACGGTGGGCGCCGACGGAACGCGCGCAGCACCCGGAGCGCCTCGCATGTCTGTGCTGCTGCCGCCGGGAACTTACACGGTGAAGCTTTCGGCGGCTGGGCAAGAACTGTCTCAGCCTCTCATCGTTAAGAAAGATCCAAACTCCTCAGGCACCGAAGCAGAGATACAAACCCAAGTCGCGATGCTGCTCGATCTCCGCAGCGATCTGGAAAAGGCCGCTGGCATGGTCAACCAGATTGAACTTATCCGCAGCCAGCTTTATTCGCTCACTACTCTGCTC
>JAIVJP010000466.1 GCA_020199975.1 Acidobacteriota bacterium | reverse complement strand
TGTTCACAGTTTGCGCGGCAAATATAAGGGCAAAGATTTATTGGAAGAGCTGATGGCTGAGAAGCAACGGGAGAGAAAGCTCTAATGGCTCGCAAGCCGAAAACCGTCGTGCTTGATTCCTGGGCGATCATGAGCACCTGCAAGACGAGCCATCCGCTGGAAAAATAGCAGACATTATCGCCGATGCGCATGAAGACAAAGTTCCCTTACTCATGAGCGTCGTCAATGCTGGTGAAGTTTGGTACATCATTGCACGCAGAACTTCAGAAGCTGATGCTGATCGCAGCATCCGGGAACTAAAGCAACTCGGAATAGAGTGGGTTGACGCCGACTGGGATATTGTTCACGAAGCCTGCAGGTTCAAGGCTAAACACAAAATGTCTTTTGCCGACTGTTTTGCGGTCGCCCTTGCAAAACAGAAGAAGGCTCTTTTGTTAACCGGCGATCCTGAATTCAAACAGGTGGAACAAGAGATAACGATCGAGTTTCTCATAAAGCCTAGTCAAGGCCGTTGATCTAATGCGGCTTCGCCTGAACGGAGTAAACGATATGACGATCGAAAGATTAACCGATAAGGAGGAATGTTCTATGGTTAGAAAATTATCGGCGGAGTTTATCGGAACGCTCTGGCTTGTTTTGGGTGGTTGCGGGAGCGCGGTTTTAGCGGCGGCATTTCCGAATGTCGGCATCGGACTGCACGGCGTTTCTTTGGCTTTCGGCTTAACCGTTTTGACGATGGCTTACTCTATCGGGCATATTTCGGGTTGTCATCTGAATCCGGCGGTCACGCTCGGATTATGGGCTGGTAAGAGATTTCCTGCGTCTGAGATCTTGCCATATATCATCGCGCAAGTCTTGGGAGCGATTGCCGGAGCAGGAATTTTATTTATCATCGCAAGCGGAAAAGCAGGTTCTCGACGGCAAGCGGATTTGCCACCAACGGATTTGGCGATAATTCACCGGGCAAATATGCGTTGCTTGCTTGTTTGGTTACGGAAGTCGTGATGACTTTCTTCTTTTTGACTGTCATTCTCGGTTCGACGCACAATCGCGCACCGAAAGGTTTCGCGCCGATTGCGATTGGACTTGCTTTAACACTTATTCACTTGATTAGTATTCCCGTGACCAATACTTCAGTCAATCCGGCGCGAAGTACAGGACCGGCAATCTTTGTCGGCGGTGGCGCGATTACCGAACTTTGGTTATTTTGGGTCGCGCCGATTCTAGGTGCGGTATTGGCAGGTTTCTTTTATACTTGGATGGCTAACGACGGCAAAAACGAACCGGATATAGTCGGCGACGAATAACTTAACAAACGGTAAAGCCTAATGATGACCGTTACGCACGTTTAACGTCAACAAACAGGTGCGTTGCGTATTTCGTTAATGTCATCACACCGAGTGGTTGTGGCCCCGGCGATACTCTTCAATCTCCTTTTTCCTTTCTCGCCCTACTTCTTCCAGCTTTTCCAGCCATCTCTCCCTGTACGGCATCAGCGCATCCCGCAAAGTTTCCGCCACCGCCAAGTTGCGAAACCATTTCTTGTCGGCAGGCACGATGAACCATGGCGCATGTTTCGTACTGCAACGGTTGATTGCGTCCTCGTAAGCTTTGGTGTAGTCATCCCAGTAGTCGCGCTCCTTCCAATCACCAACCGAGAGCTTCCATGATTTGATCGGATCTGTCTCGCGATTGAGGAGTCGCTTCTTTTGCTCATCTTTGCTGATGTGGAGGTAGAACTTGAGAATGATAGTAGAGGAGTCCGCCAGCAATCGCTCGAAAGCGTTGATGTGCTCATAACGCGTGCGCCAGACCTCCTTCGGCGCGAGGTTATGGACTCGCACCACTAGCACATCTTCGTAATGCGAGCGGTTGAAGATTCTGATATTTCCTTTTGGGGGCGTCTGGGCATGTACGCGCCAGAGGAAATCGTGGGCGAGTTCTTCATCCGTTGGGACCTTAAAGGAAGCTACTGAGCAACTCTGCGAGTTTAACGGCCCTGCCACATGGCGGATGGTACCATCTTTACCGCTGGTATCGCGTCCTTGCAGGACAACGAGTAAGCTCTGCATTTGCACCGCGTAAAGAAGTTCCTGCAATTCGACCAACTCTTCGATGAGTCGTGCAGTCTTCGCCTCAGCCTCCCCACGCTCTAGCCCCGCGTCCTCTCCCGCATCAAAATCCTTTAGCCTAAGCCGGCGCTTGCCTTCTAAGCAATGTGCATAACTCATAATCTCTCCCCACATATGTCTAGACATCTTCTTGTCGAAGGAATACTATCAGTCTTTTTGAGGACAACCATTGACATCACCTGTTGTTTGGAATAAGAAGTGTCATGTTTTACCTATTCTGTCTCTGAGGAGTTCCTTTCCATGAAACACATTGGTTTTTTGCTGTGCTTCTTGTGCTTAACTGCAATCAGTCTCGCCGACGGAAAGACGGAGGAGAGACAACAAAAAGCTGGACAGGTTACCCAGGCTAAAGCGGAGACGCACTTGCCCGAGAACTTAAGCGATCAGCCTTTTGAGGCAGTCTTAGTCGAGTTAAAAGCGAAACCAGCAAAGAGTAGGCAACGCAAAATGCCGTAAATAGCCAAAGCTGTAATGCTCTCGTCGTAGGAAAAAACTAGCAAAGTCTTGCATACAATCGCATCCCAGGCAGCCAGACGCCCGTTTGTTCATAGTGTGCGAGCTTTTGCTGTAGCGGGTTGTTCCATCATCGAGCGGCAGTTGTGGTTTTTGTCTGATCGCCGCCGTACGCTAGTGGGAGGTGACAATCAGTGCAGGTGAGAACGATCTTGCAGCTGTCCGTCAAGTAGGTCGTTTCGTCCATTTCGCCATCGCGCAGAAAGGCTAATTGACAGTCGCAGCTTTTACACCTGACAGCGAAATACCATTCACCTAATTGCCAGTTTGTGAATAGTCATTCCAAAACTTAGAAAGCAATGATCGCATAAGTCTCCATTGCTTGAGTTATGAAACGAGCGAGAATGGTCGAATTTGCATCGACTCAATGTATCCCGCAAAGAATCCAAACCCAGATAGTGGTAGCTTCATTTGTTCTCCTTCCAATAGTCGTATGCCTATGACCGGCCCGGATGCAGCTTCAACCATTCCGCCCGTAGGAGAAAGCTTCCCTGGGTAACAATGCGCTCACCGACGGTCAAGCCTTCCAACACCTGATACTGGCCATTAACTTCCGGGCCAAGTTTCACTGGCCGCATTGCGAAGACATGAGCATCTTTTGTCTTTACAAAAACCACTTGCTGATTGTTGATGTTTTGAACGGCGCTTTTGGGAATTACAGGAGTCGACTCGGCAACGCCGAGGGCTAGGAAGGCTACGTTAACGAACATTCCAATCTTAAGAGCCTGTCCGGAGTTTGCCAGTTCGATTCGCGCCTGAGCTGTGCGTGTAGCCGGATCCAGCGTCGGATCGACGTAAGAAACGCGGCCACGAAACACACGACCGGGATAAGTGTCGCTCGTTATACTTGCGCCGCTGCCAAC
>JAIVJP010000183.1 GCA_020199975.1 Acidobacteriota bacterium | reverse complement strand
TTACGATTCTTTGGTACGTAGATCCCAGGGTTGCAGCAACCCTGGGCTGGAACTTGCCAACGCTTTCAGCGTAATTTCGGAGCACATAGAGTCTTCTCGATTAAGCCTTGTCGGCCCCGCGCGGCGCCTTCCAACCACCGAGTGCTTCTTCGACAATTGCCGCGGCAACCAATACGGCCTCTTCTTCGAAGGGCCGACCTACAATCTGCACTCCAACTGGCAATCCTTCCGCTGAAACGCCCGCAGGCACGGAGACACTAGGCAGGTCGAAAACATTGAACGCCTGCGAGTAACTGAAAGCGCGGAAGGTGCTCAACGTTGTCCCGCCGATCGTTACCTTGAGTGTGTCATGTTTGAGTGCCGGCGTTGCCCCAACCGGAGCTACCAGCAGCGGAACTTCATTCATCCAGTGGTTCAGAGCTAGCCTGAGACGATCGCGCTCCATCCAGGCGCTGATGTAATCGTCAAGCTTCTGAGGGGGAGTATCGTCGGCGGTAGCAAGGCGCCAGCGCACAAAGGCGCCGCCCTCTTCCTCCCGACCCGTGTAAACATCGCGAAGCTGCACCACCGAGGCTCGCGAAAACAGCTTGAGCCATAATTCGTATCCGCGTTCAAGGCCGGGCGGTCGGCGTTGCTCCAAGGTCAGGCCTGCATCGCGTAAGGCAGTAGCGGCGCCGATTACTGCCCAACGGGTCTCTTCCGTCACCGGGGCGACGTCATCATCCGAATACCACGCAACGCGGCAACCACGCATCGCAGTGCGCCTGCTCAACAAAGAGTCTGTAGCGAGAGACCACGCTGACGCTTTCTCGCAAAGCGCCCTAAACATAAGTTGAAGATCTTCAACCCGACGAGCCATTGGACCGACCGCCGCCCCCAGCGAGTAGGGACCGATGCTGGGTGGAAATTGACCCGCGCCCGGAACGGTTCCCGTGGTCGGCTTCAGACCCGTAATGCCGCAAAAATGTGCCGGGACGCGAATGGATCCTGCCAGGTCACTTCCCAGCCCGCCGGCGGACATGCAAGTGGTGATAGCCACGGCTTCTCCCCCACTGGATCCGCCGGGTGTGCGCGACGTGTCGTAAGGATTATTCGTCCTGCCGAAGACTGGATTGTCGGCTGTGTAATCCATCGCCATCTCGGCCGCGTTGGTTTTGCCAAGAATGAGGGCGCCAGCGCCTTTGAGACGCGCAACTGAGGGAGCATCGTGCTCAGGAACGAACTGCGCACGCATCGTCGATCCGCTTGTGCTGCGCAAGCCTGCGGTTTCGATCGTATCCTTTATCGTAATCGGCACACCATGAAGCGGGCCCAGAACATCTCCGCTCATCAGCGACGCTTCGGCCTCACGTGCCCTGTCGAGGAGATCGGGAGGGTTGAATGATCTCTCTAATGTCACTCTTGACGACTTTCTATCCGGTTGCTCCAGAGACTTGTGAAGACTCGTTTTCAACCAATAGCTAACGCTCGTCGGTTCCGAAACTAAGCGGGGTCGCGTCCTAATCAAACTGCACTAGTATCCAAGTTTTGCATTTCAAGCGCTGGTAACTATAATTTAGTTGCTCTGCATAATTTCTTATTCAATTCGCCCGATCCAGGATCCTTGGCCTCAATGCCAAAGCTCAGCGGTAAAGGAGTGGGTGCTTGGCGACTCATTTGAGCAGGACTTTCGTCTTGCGCAAGCTGCATCAGTTATCGGGAATAGTTCCGCTCGGGTTCTTCCTGCTGGAACACTTTTATACAAACTCGAAAGCCATTGACGGCCCGGCCTCCTTCAACAAGGCCGTTGACGACCTGCAGTCAATCCCTTATATCCTCTTCGTCGAGATCGGGGGGATCTTTATTCCCCTTATCTATCACGCCGTCTATGGTCTGGTGATCACGATAGAGGCGCGGCCTAATAACTTAAACTACCCTTATCCGCGTAATTGGTTTTACTTAATCCAGCGTATTACGGGCGTGGTTCTTTTCTTCTTTATCACTTTCCATGTATTGAACTTCCGCTTCGGCATGATTCCCGGATTGAACACGATTTCCGTGGCCCACCGGCCGGATCTGGCCTTTGACATTGTTGCTCGAGAATTTCGCATGGTGCCCATCTTCCTCATCTACATGGTCGGCATCACGGCAACCGTTTGGCACCTCGCCAACGGCATCTGGTTGTTCATGGTCGACTGGGGCATCACGATTGGCGAACGCGCCCAACGTCTGACCGGCTACGCCTGCATAGTTTTTGGCATCGTGCTGCTGCTCGTTGGTATCAACGCTGCGGTCGCTTTCATACGTCCGGGCGGATTATTGGGAGGTCTTATCTAAAGAATGGCAAGCAACGGAATCAAGATAGCAATCGTTGGCGGCGGACTTGCCGGTCTCGCCGCGGCGATGAAGATTGCGGAAGCAGGCCCCTCCGTCGATCTCTTCTCAGTCGTTCCGGTGAAGCGTTCCCACTCGGTTTGCGCTCAAGGTGGCATCAACGGCGCTGTCAACACGAAGGGCGAAGGAGACTCGACGTGGGAACACTTTGACGACACAGTTTATGGCGGCGACTTCCTCGCGAATCAACCTCCTGCCAAAGCCATGTGCGAGATGGCGCCCTCGATCATTTACCTCTTCGATCGTATGGGTGTCCCCTTCTCCCGAACTCAGGAAGGATTGCTCGACTTCCGTCGCTTTGGTGGCACGAAGCATCACCGCACTGCCTTTGCCGGGGCTTCCACCGGCCAGCAGTTGCTCTATGCCCTGGACGAGCAGGTACGTCGATTCGAGGTGGCCGGCAGAGTTAAAAAGTATGAGCACTGGGAGATGATGTCGCTGGTACTTGACGACAGCCAAGTGTGCCGCGGCCTAGTTGCAATGGACTTGCAGACCCTCGAACTAAAGGCTTTTCCGGCAGACGCCGTGATCATGGCCACCGGAGGCCCGGGTTTGATCTTTGGCAAGTCAACTAACTCGATGGTTTGCACCGGCAGTGCCGTTTCAGCCTGTTACCAGCAAGGTGCTCAATATGCGAATGGCGAATTCATTCAAGTCCATCCCACTTCAATACCTGGCGAAGACAAGCTGCGTTTAATGTCGGAATCTGCGCGCGGTGAGGGTGGCCGCGTCTGGGTTCCGCGACAGCCGGGCGATACCAGATCCCCCTCGTCGATTCCGGAAAAGGAGCGTTGGTATTTCCTCGAAGAGAAATATCCGGCTTACGGCAACCTGGTTCCGCGCGACATTGCCACCCGCGAGATCTTTCAGGTGTGCATAGAAGGAAAAGGCGTAGGCGGCGACAATCAGGTCTATCTGGATCTGACACACATTCCCGCGGAGACCCTTGACCGCAAGCTCGGCGCGATTCTGGAAATCTACGAAATGTTCGTAGGCGACGATCCGCGCCATGTGCCGATGCGGATCTTTCCTGGCGTGCACTATTCGATGGGCGGGCTCTGGGTAGATTTTAATCAGCGCACAAACATTCCCGGTCTGCTCGCCGCAGGTGAATGTGACTATTCAATTCACGGCGCTAACCGCTTGGGCGCGAATTCTCTCGTGAGCTGTGTTTTTGGCGGCTTTGTGGCGGCGCCGGCGGCAATCGAGTTCGCAAAGAACATTGAGCGCAACGGCACGGATGGTTCCCGCATTTACGAACAGGAATTGATGCGGCAGCGAGAAATCAATGATGCCTTGATTAAGCAGAGTGGAAACGAGAATCAGTATGTGCTTCATCAGGAGATGGGCAAGTGGATGACGGACAACGTCACTGTTGTGCGTTACAACGATAAGCTAAAGGCGACGGATAACAAGTTGCTGGAGCTAATGGATCGTTACAAGCGCATCTCGATTAACGATTCAAACCTCTGGGCTACCATGGCCCTGCCCCACGCGCGGCATCTGGACAACATGCTTGAGCTGG
>JAIVJP010000182.1 GCA_020199975.1 Acidobacteriota bacterium | reverse complement strand
ACCTTAGACCATCCCCGTCGCCGTCGGCGATGTGCACCAATTCATGGGCCAGCACGCTGATCATTGCTTCGTCGGACGGCAAACCGGCAAGAAATATTGTGCCGAAAGTGATTGTCTGTGGCCTCCTCAGGAAGACCGATGCATTGTCGCGCGAATCCATGTCCGGCTTCACGCTTCTCACTATCTGCACTCGGCCAATCGCTCGTTGCATGCTCAGGTTAAAGCTTTTCGTTTGCTGCAACTTGTATTCAGTCGCCAATTTCTCGATTGAGGCAGCAACCAGGTCCCTAGCAACCGGTAACAGGCGTTGCGCCCGCTGGGCTCCAGCCACGGCTTCCGCACTGTAAACCGGTAGAGAAGGACGGGCCTGCATCTCATCGATAGGGTGACTGCCCTTGGGATCCTTCCTTCGTTCCGTACAAATGACGTCGATTGCCCTCTCCACCAGCTCGCGCGCCTCGGGAGACATGCTTTTTGGCAACGCACTTGAATGTGAACCCTTTCTCGACGAACGTCGCCCTTGAGCGAAGCCGCTGCTGCTGAAAGCGAGCAGCGAGAAAACGAGGAGTAGCGACACGGAGACACGGAGACGCGGAGATGGGGAGAAGGGGAGATGGGGAGAAGGGGAGACGGGGAGACGCGGAGACGGAGATGGGGAGGAATTCGGCTCTTGCCTTAATGCTGTGCGTTCAGTTGCTTTGATATTCATCGTGTCCGCATCCCGTCGCCGAGTCTCCCTGTCTACCCGTCCCCTTGTCTCCGCATCTCCGTGTCTCCCCGTCCCTCACCGATCGCTCCAGACTGGTTTGCGTTTTTCCACGAATGCGCTGATGCCCTCGTTGGCGTCTTTCGTCTTCATCAACTCATGCAGGTAGACGTTCTCGACTTCCGCCAGCGCCGAATCGATCGAGCGCCCGCGGCCGAGATCGATTGCCTTTCTGGTCAGCTCGAGACTGGTAGCGGAAAGCTCGCGCAACTTTAAGAGCACCTCGAGAAGTTTGAGCTCAAGCTGATTACCCGGAATCACGTGATTGACGAGTCCGATCCGGGCCGCTTCCTGAGCGTCAATCAGATCTCCCGTCAGGATTAGCTCGCGCGCGCGTTTGTCGCCGATAATGCGCGGCAGCAGCAAGGCCGCAACCGGCGGAAAAACCCCGAGCTTTATTTCCGGCTGCCCGAAGCGTGACCGTTCGCCGGCAATGACGATGTCACAAGCGGCGACTAGCTCGCAGCCGCCTCCCAACGCCGGATTTTCAACGACGGCAATTGTGGGCCGGGCGATTTGTTCGAGCGTGCGAAAGATCGCATGAAAGGAGTCGAGCATCTGATAGATGGTCCCTTCCACATGTTCTTCCACCGCAACTCCGGCGCTGAACGCGCGACAATCCTTGTCCGCATCGAACACGATGGCCACGAGCCTCCGTTCGTCGCCACACGCGGCAAGCGCCTGGCCAATCTCTTGCATCATCGCAATGTTGAAGATGTTCAGCGGCGGGCGCGCAAAGGTAATGCGCCCGACCCGATCGTCAATGTTGAATCTGATGTGTTCGTAGTTGCTGGCCATGAAGTTATGGTCCTCAGCCGAGGCTGACTCATTGTACGTGGTCGCAGGTTAACACGAATCTAGAGCGGGGGCGCGCTGCGCTTTGCCCCCTTCCCAACCTGCAAATTTGCTGAGCCTCCCGGCTCTGCGACGGGCGACATTTTGGTCTGGATAATTTAATATCTTGCCTCGCTCTTCGAACAGCTTCTGAAAGGTGAACCTGCATGTTCCGCAAACTAATTGCCACATCACCCATCTGGGTAACTGTTCCGATTCGCCTCGGGCTGGCGGCAGTGATGGTCGCCCATGGTGCACAGAAAGTATTAGGATTTCGGGCGGCGGCATGGCGTCCGTCGATCTGGCCCTGTCAAGCGGGCGCCGCAGGTAAGCCATTTGCGATTTTAGATTTTAGATAATTTTAGATTTTAGATTTGCGATTGCTCACGCGATTACTCATGGTTATGAACCTTTCTGCAAATCGAAATTTGGCAATCTAAAATCTAAAATCCATGAAGCGCTCTCCGCTCGTCGTAATCTTCACGACAGTCTTCGTCGACCTGCTCGGGTTCGGCATCGTCATTCCTGTGCTGCCCTTCTATGCTGAAGGCACGCAGTTTAATGCCACCCCTCGCACGGTAGGACTACTCTTTGCTTCTTACTCGGTCATGCAGTTGCTCTTCTCTCCGGTGCTGGGGCGGCTCTCGGATAAGTATGGCCGGCGGCCGGTGCTTTTGATCTCGATCATTGGCACCGGCATCGGGTTCTTAATCCTCGGCTTTGCCACAACGCTCTGGATGCTTTTCGTTGGGAGAATTCTCGATGGAATTTCGGGCGGTAACATCTCGACCGCGCAGGCTTACATCGCCGACATTACCAGCAAAGAGGATCGCGCGAAAGGCATGGGCCTGCTGGGCGCAGCTTTCGGTCTCGGGTTCATCTTTGGGCCGGCAATCGGCGGCATACTGAGCCGCTGGGGTATTCACGTACCGTTTCTTTTCGCGGCCGGTCTCTGCTTCGCCAACGCCATTCTGCTCTATTTCACTTTGCCAGAGACAGTGACGCCCGATCATCCCGCGCGTGTTTCGGCGGCGGGCGGGCGGGGGTTATCGCAGCTGATCAATTCACTGAGGCAACCACGCATCGGCTTCATACTCACGATATATTTTTTATTCATTGTCGCCTTCTCGATCATGACAACCGTGTTTTCGCTCTACACGATGTTTCGCTTTGGTTATGATGCGCACCACAACGGTTATTTATTCGCTTACGTTGGCCTAATCGCCGTGATCATTCAGGGTGTGCTAATCGGGCGACTCGTGAAACGGTTCGGCGAACTGGCTCTGGTAATTGTCGGCGCGCTCTTTTTTGCAGGCAGCTTGTTTGCAGTGCCGTTTGTGGGACCAAATACCGGCGGCTTGCTGGCGCTGCTCGTCGGCGGCGGTATCTTCTCGCTGGGAAATTCTCTTTCCACGCCGGCTCTTAATAGTCTCGCCTCAAAAAGCGTGGGAGCCGCTGACCAGGGAGGAGTTATGGGTGTGATGCAGTCGGCGGGAAGTCTGGCTCGCGCCGTGGGCCCTTCAATCGCCGCCGTGTTGATTCATAGTACTATCCCGTACGTGGGCGCCGACGGCAAGCCGCATCACATGAGCGATCACTCCCTGTTCGTTACGTTTTGGACCGGCTCAGTGATAATGTTTCTGGCCTTTCTTCTGGCAGTCTATTTCCGGCGAGTGCACGCTCCAAAGTATTCAGAGACCGATGCGGTCGCAGCTGCCTAGCGATGCGCTCGGATTGACCAGGGTGCGGGCTGAGCACACCAGGGCAGTACCCGACTGTTAAGGAACATAAACGTGCGCGCGCTCGCTTTCGTACCTAATGTCTCCCGGCAGCCGCCCAAACCAGTTGAGTCCTCCCGAATAAATCAATAACCCGACCAGCATCAGGCAAGCGCCACCAACAATAACAAGTATTCCCACCCAGCGATTCATTTCTGGCCTGGTCTATTCCCTATTGCAGCCACTGTCCGCTGCGCCTAATTTCTTCTCGAATATCTTCAAACGTCAAATCGCAGAGCTCACCACCCGTGAATAACTCATTGTTTGTTACTTCCGCTATCGCAAAAAGCGGCTGCGGAAAGCCGGCGAGATCTGCTTCACTCTCAAAACTGACTTCTGCCAGAACCAATCCAAAAAGATTACCCAGAAACATGTCGATCGTAAACTTTCGTCCTTCCCACTCGAAGGGATAACGATTCTTGCGAATCTCATTGGCTTCAAAGACCGACAACACCTGGTACTCAGCGGCGTTGAGGTAAGTGTTGGTGATGATGGTGCGCGAAAGGTCAGCCGGGTTGGGCGCAAATTTCTGCGTAAACTTCACTGTCCATTTATTAGTCCTGGGGTCTCGCACCTTGCGCAAGCGGAGTCGCGTGCCGGTGAGGTAATTGTCGGTGATCTGTACATGCGGATCGGCACGCGTCAACCCCTCGGGCAGATCCTGCAAGAGGTAGCGCCGCTCGCGTTCGATGCGCGCATACTTGCTCTCAGGCATGATCGTGTTCTGGTCTGTTAATTTGGCGACGCCCATTGGTTTCCTGGGATCAGATTGCTTGGAGCGAACTTTACAGACGAAGCTACGGTATGTAAAGTTAAGGCCGTTACTTTACATGTGAAGCAACGGTATGTAAAGTTAAGGCGGTTACTTTACATATGTTGGCTCCATATGTAAACTTGGAGTCAGGTCAAAATGACGGCGATTCAACCCTTCAAGTCTGGAACTTATAGACAACAATACCAATACAAGAGTTTTGCGCCGACTCTAATTAACAAGCCTATTGGCTGGCAAGATCCCAATATTGATGTGCTCCTGGAGGACGCTACGAGGCTGCTTGGCGAACTAAATGCCTACTCACAACTCGTGCCCGACGTTGATTTCTTCATTCGCATGCACATCCTCAAGGAAGCCACCACCTCAAGCCGAATTGAGGGCACGCAAACCAACTTTGACGAAGCCGTTTTACCGGAGGATGAGATCGCTCCGGAAAGGCGCGACGACTGGTTAGAGGTTCAAAATTATAGCAAGGCGATGAACCATGCCATCGCCGGACTCGAAAAATTACCTCTTTCAACGCGATTGCTTCGGGACGCGCACAAAATACTGATGTCTGGAGCACGCGGCGAACATCGCAATCCTGGGGAATTACGCAAAAGTCAGAACTGGATCGGCGGTTCAAGTTTAAAAGACGCGGTGTTCATCCCGCCTTCACACCAGGAACTACCGGACCTGCTTACCGACCTTGAGAAATTCTGGCACAACGATCAGCTCGCCATCCCTCACCTAATCAGGACCGCCCTGAGCCATTACCAGTTTGAGACTATCCATCCCTTTCTTGACGGAAATGGGCGAATTGGCAGGCTTCTGATAACGCTCTATTTGGTTGACAAGAAGCTTCTCACAAAGCCAACGCTATACCTCTCTGAGTTTTTTGAACGGAACAGAGGAGCGTATTACGATGCTCTTACGGTCGTAAGAACTTCCAACGACATAGAGCATTGGATCAAGTTCTTTCTTACCGGCGTCGCGGAGACGGCTGCGAACAGCAAGCAGACCTTTGAAAAGATCGTCGCCCTGCGGCACGTATGTGAAGAGAGCATTCTACAACTGCCAGTTCTTTGATCAGAGCTTTTGAGGAGATGGAGATTCTTCGAGAAACTACTGGCCAAAAAAAGGACCGGCTTTTTGTCTTTTCCGAGTATCTTCGCCTATTCTCGACTCGGGCTCCTCGCAGTCGAACGCGAGCACGGAGGCAATAAGCGCCAGCCTTTCGCCAAATTAAACCTCAATCAGTTCCGGTTCTCGTAAGAACTCGTAAGGCTTTACGATCTTACCGGCGATCGCCGAGGCCGCGACGACGTAGGGTAAGGCGAGGTAGAGTTTGCCGGGACCGCTGCGTCCGGGGAAGTTGCGGTTTTGCGCGCTGACGGTGACCGTCTCCGCGCTTGGAGAAGCGCCAGGGCCGGCATTGATGCAAGCGCCGCAGGAAGGGTCGATCAATTCAGCTCCCACCCGCTCGAAGATTTCGATGTAACCCTTCTCTCTTGCGTACTGTTTGATTTTCTGGGACCCGAACTGCAAATAAAGATGGACCCCGGGTGCGACGCGTTTGCCTTGCGCCAGAGCGTTCTGTAAGACCTCAGCATACATATCCATGTCGGCCATCTTGCCACCGGTGCACGAGCCACCGTACGCCGCGTCTATGCGTACGTCCTCACCGAGTTCGTCGATAGGAATTCCATTTCGCGGATCGCCCGGCAGCGCCACCATGGGTCGAATCCCATCGAGGTCAATTTCAAAGACGGCGGCATACTCGGCATCCGGATCACTGTAGGTGAACCCCTGGCGCACTGCCTCCGCGTCAAGACCCCGCGTGCGCACGATGTATTCCAGCGTAACCTCGTCTGGTTCAATGATCCCGGTCGTTCCTCCTGCTTCCACAGACATGTTCGTGAGTGTGGCGCGCTCGTCCATGGGCCAGTTCTGGAGATCCTCTCCCGCAAACTCCAGCACTTTGCCGATGCCTTTGCTCGTCTTCATGTAGGCGCTGGCGAGAATGACAAGCATCACGTCTTTCGCTGCGACGTCAGCACGCTTTTTTCCTTTAAGAACGTAGTGCACGGTTTCCGGGACGCGAATACGAATGTCTTTGGTGTACCAGGCATTTGCCATGTCAGTTGAGCCGACGCCGAAAGCAAAGCAATCAAGCACACCTGCCATGCAGGTGTGCGAGTCTGTTCCAATAACGATTTGCCCCGGTAGCGCGAGATCCTCGACAACGGCGTTGTGGCAAATTGCTTCCGAGCCGCCATCCGGGCTTTCGCCATAAAGCTTGACGTGCTGCTGCGCCGTAAAATTCTGCTGCGTGATGGCGAGGCCGTCCGCTTTCTCGAGCAGGCCCATCTCGCGGTGTTTTGGCGACATCACCTTCGCGAGAAACGTCAGGTGATCTCTGAAGGCGAATACTGACTCCGGCTCTGTCACCCGGGCTTCTTTTCCCAGCGCCTGTTTGAAGAGCGATTCAGCCATGGGCGTTACGTACTCATGCGAGAAACGCACGTCGACTACGGCGAAGAGTGCGTCACCAGGCTTGACCGCCTCAACACCAACTCTACCCGCCGACACGAAAGCATGCTTCGCAATGATCTTTTCCACCATCGTCATCGGCCTTGCTTTAGTTTCAAGTGCAGGCGGCGACACTTCACCCGCAAGACGCACCTTGTTGTAGTTGAACAGGCCGCCATGCGCAACGATTGATTCTGAAATTGGATCGAGTCCGCGAGTGAACTCAGCGAGCGGGATTTCCTCACCGCGGCGGATGCGATCAATGAGCCCAAAGTCGGTGGAGGTGAGCAGGCCGATGTTCTGCGCGTTTTGACCGTAAATCTTTTCGATGCTCTTTGCGATGACGAGCTGAATGCCCGCCCACTTTTCGGCATAGGGCGCAGTTTCGCGAGATGAACCACACCCCTTCGACAAACCTGAGACAACCACGGCGAAGCCGCCATTCTTCACTTCGTCTTTCTTGACCGCGCCCTCGCGCATACCGACGTAAACGTATTGGCCCAACGTTTCATCGTAGTAAAAACAGACCCAGCCCGGCGTAATCTCGTCCGTCGAGATGTTGCTCATCAACGGCAGATCGTCATTAGCTAACCGCTCCGCCAGCTTGCCTTCGAGACACTCGCGCTCGTCGCCCTGCGCCTCGAGTTGTTGCCGGACAAGAGAGGTATCTTCAGTTAGAAATAAAATGCGGCCGGTGAACTTGGGGTTGGTGGCTCGCTTTTCGACCTCAGGCATTAATGCTCCTCTTTTTCTTCACGGGGTCTTATCTGTTGACCAATTATAACCTCAAGTTCACTGAAAGCCTGAGCCGCGAAGCTGCACGGCGCCGCTGCAGTTTGGGCAATTACGCTGAAAGCGTTCGCTGATTCCAGCCCAGGGTTGCTGCAACTCTGGGACTTATACCAAAGAATCAATAACCTCTGACGAGGAAGACTTGTAGGGGCGTGGCAAGTCCGGTCACGTCCCTTATTGCGGTTTGCAATTGCGTGCGACTAAGATCAGTACCCCCGGCGGTACTGACTTGGAGGCTGTGCCAATGTAGGATTGAACTCCTCACACTGGCCCTGAA
>JAIVJP010000181.1 GCA_020199975.1 Acidobacteriota bacterium | reverse complement strand
GTTCAAACATTGGTCGTGCCGAGAAAATTCTTTCTATGATTACCGAGCCGGGCGGAAGTAATTAACCGCCCGGCACGTGGCCGCATTATAACCCAGGAAGGAAGGCGCAAGAAATGATTCTGGTTTCACCATGATAAATGTCCTAACCGGACAAATATTTCAGACCCTTCCAGATTCGTGCAGTCTTCCCTCTTTTAGAACCAGAATGCTGTCGCAGAGTTGTGCCAACCGTTCATTGTGTGTGGCCAGCAGCACAATCGCGCCCCGGCTACGGGCGTAGGCAACCAGCGTTTCGCCAATCTCTTCAGCTAGAGACGCATCCAGATTGCCGGTTGGCTCATCCGCCAGCACCAGCGAGGGCTGAGTAATTAACGCCCGGCAAACAGCAACCCTTTGCTGCTCACCACCGGAAAGATGTCCCACTGGGTGGGCGTTCCGACTGCCGAGGGCAAGGTTTCCCAGAGACTGAACTGCCTGAGTCATAGCTTCACGGCGACCTGCTCGGGCAATCATCAGTGGCAGGGCCACATTTTCGGCAGCGTTCAGATCGGAAAGCAGGTGGTGAAACTGAAAAACGAGGCCGATGTGTTTCCGGCGAAACTTGGCGAGCGTTGCGGGCGAAGCGCGGTCGACTTCAAAAGAGCCCAGGACAATTCGCCCGTGATCAGCTTCTTCGAGGCCACCGATTAAATGCAGCAACGTTGACTTGCCCGCCCCTGACGCACCGACGATAGCCACCGCCTGGCCCGCGTCTGCGGCAAAGGAAACTCCCCGCAGCACCTCAAGTCTTTCGCCCGCGGGGGAGGAAAAACTCTTTCGGAGATCGGTGACGGAAAGTCTAAAGCCCAAAGTCCAATGTCCAACGTCCTGATCTTTGTCATTGACCTTAGCTGGGACAGTCAACAAACGATTGTCGACTGAGGACTTTGGACTTTGGACTTTGGACCTTGGACTAATCGGCATCGCGAAGCATTTCCGCAGGCCGGACCCGCGCGGCCGCACGAGCAGGGTAAATCGTTGCTGTCCAACTGAGTAGAAAGGCCACCAGGGCCGCCAATAGGACATCGTCGGCTTGCGGGTGGAAGGGCACGTTGGTGATCGAATAAACTTCAGCCGGCAAACTGACGAGTTGGTACCGGTTGCCCACCAGGCACGCGACGATGCCGAGCAATACGCCCAGAACCGCGCCGAGGGCTCCGATGATCGCGCCTTCAATCATGAAAATCGCTCTGATGCTTTTGCTGTCCGCTCCGATCGCCCTGAGTATTCCGATGTCCCGACGCCGCTCCACCACAACCAGAATCAGTGTGCTCGTGATATTCAGAGTGGCTATCAGAATTATCAGCGCAATAATGAACAGTCCCATCCGACGTTCGAGCGCCAGAGCATTAAACAGAGGTCGGTTGGCTTCCTCCCAATCCACAGTCGTGTAGGAGTTTCCCAAACTGGCGCGGATGTTCGCGGCGACTCGCCGGGCAGCGTAGATATCCTCCAGCTGTAAGCTGATCACAGAAGCAGACTGAGGTACTCCTGAGAATTCGGAAGCGACGTCGAGCGGCAGATATATCCAAGTCGAGTCGTATTCAAAAAGTCCTGAGCGAAGGATCCCGGCCACGTGCACATTTCGCTTGACTGGATTTACGGGCCCCGAATTCGTGTTAGCCGAGATGATCTGCGCGATCTTCCCAACGCGAACCCCAGTTCGAGTTGCCAATTCCGAACCAATGAGAACGCTGGGCAGATCTTCGGCTTTGCTCTTGCCCTCAACGATTGCTGCCACGGACCCTTCGATGACGGAGTCTTTGACTTCATTGAGTGCCTGCTCCGAGTCCCTATCTAGACCGCGAAGCACGGCGTACGCAACCCCACCTGATCCGACCAGCATGGCGCCGTCGTAGCTTGTGGCCGCGGCACTGGTAACGCCAGGAATCCTTTTGATCCGTGCCGAGAGGTTTTGGTAGTCACTTATCGGCCGGCCGTCAGCACGCATAACATTTACGTGAGCGGTCCCGCGCAGGATCTTCTCGCGCATCTCATCCCGAAAACCGTTGGCTAAAGCAAGCGCTACAATCAGCGTTGAAACGCCTATGCCAATTCCCAGGAGGGCGACAAGTGAGGTCACACGCGCCAGCCGCCTTTTGCGGCGCGACCGGAGATAACGTAAGGCGAGAAATAGTTCGTAGGGCATTGCTATTAAGGGCTCAGCTGAATGGGTCAAGCAGGGTGAGAAACTGCGACCCCCTTCGGGCTGGCGGAAAACCAGTTCGCCTGGTCCCTGAAAGGGACGAAGTCAATAGCCGGGGGCAACGCCCCCGGAAAACTTCCGACCCTGAAAAGGGTCGCACCGTCGCACCGTGCAAACAAGGATTCAACCTGCATGTTGAAGTACGTCGAGACTGCGACCCCTACAGGGTCGGGACTGGAACCTTCGCTTCCCGGGGGCGTTGCCCAGGGCGTTGCCCCCGGCTACTAACTTCATGCCTTTCAGGCATGTTCACACTCGCTTTCGCTCGCGCTCATAATTCGGAGACTC
>JAIVJP010000465.1 GCA_020199975.1 Acidobacteriota bacterium | reverse complement strand
AAGTTGAGGTGGAGGTCCGGGGCGGCGCTAACGCTACACGGCAGATCAATCACATTCTGAAACCGGATTTTCCTGCACAAAGATTACTCCTGGTGGAGGTCTACACACCGAGCGGGAATTGGTCCAGCTACCCGCCGCACAAACACGATGTACACAGTCCGCCTAATGAGGTGGATTTGGAAGAGATTTATTATTACAAAGTCGATCGACCAGAAGGATATGCTATTCAGAGGGTCTATACGCTGGACGGACGCATCAATGAGACTCTCACCGTGCGCGACGGGGAATTGGTGCTGGTGCCGGAAGGCTACCACCCGGTCGTGGCGGCGCACGGGTATAACGTCTATTACCTCAACGCCCTCGCGGGTAGCGCGCGCTCGATGGCGGCTACAGATGACCCTGCGTATGCTTGGGTGCGGGAATCCTGGCGTGAGCAGGATCCCCGGGTGCCGCTGGTGACAGGCAGCAGAGGAAGATGATGACGGAGCGAGAGTTTGACGTCTTGTTAATGGGCCGCAGTTCGATTGACCTTTATGCGAACGACATCGGCGCGCCTTTCCACGAGATCAAAAATTTCGCCGCTTACGTCGGCGGCTGCCCCACAAATATCAGCGTCGGCACCCGGCGGTTAGGGCTGCGGTCGGTGTTGCTGACGGCGGTGGGACCTGATCCTGTGGGAGAATTTTTACTCCACTTCCTGAAGCAGGAAGGTGTGGTCACTGACTTCATTCTGCTCAAACCGGGTCGCCGGACTAGCGCAGTCATTCTGGGCATTGAGCCGCCCGATAAATTCCCACTAGTTTACTATCGTGACAACTGCGCCGATATTGAACTGACTATTGAGGATGTGCTGGCGGCGCCGATTGCCGAGAGTCGCATTTTGTTGATATCCGGAACAGGGCTGAGTCGGGAGCCCAGCCGCAGCGCCACCATCTTCGCCGCGGAGCGAGCGAGGGCCTCAGGCACCAGGGTCGTCCTGGATCTTGATTTTCGTCCAGATCAGTGGCACGACGCGCGAGCCTTTGGCGTGACCGTCCGTTCGGTCCTGCGTTTGACTGATGTAGTGATCGGCACGGCAGATGAGGTGAAGGCAGGCGCACTTGCGGAAGGCGTTTCTGTCACCGTCGACCATTCGCAAGTATCCGGTGCGCAAGTAAGCGGTGACCTGTTGCAGGCGGTCGAGACCGTTCTCGCTGCAGGTCCGGAAACTCTGGTGCTTAAACGCGGCGGGGATGGAACAACCGTTTACCTAAAGGGTGGCGAAAGAATCGAGGCCGCCACCTTCCCCGTTGAGGTATATAACGTCCTGGGGGCTGGGGACGCGTTCGCAAGCGGCTTTCTTTACGGGTACCTCAAAGGATGGGATTCGTGCGGAGCGATCGTGGTCACACGCCATGGCTGCGCCAATTTCATGCCCTATGAACATGAAGCTCTTACGTTCATCGAAGAGCAAGGGGGATTTTAAATGGAGGCTTTTCTTGACCAGGAGTTTCTTCCTGCCTCCGCGCTGTCAAGGATAAATGCATTGCGGGTGACAGATCCCCAGTGCTCTGTGCGGGCCGCCAAAGCGCGAAAGCGACGTAACAATCTCACGCCTGACGGACAACTCAACATCCTGGCCGCGGACCATCCCGCACGCCGCGTAACAAAAGTTGGTGACGATCCGCTGAAGATGGCCGACCGTCACGGTTACCTTGCGCGAATTGTGCGTGTGCTGCAGAGCGATGTCGTTGATGGTGTTATGGCGACAATGGATACTCTGGAAGACTTGCTGATCCTTCACCATCTAGTCCTGGAAGCCGGTGGTCCTGCATTTCTCGATGACCGGCTGCTCCTCGCCAGCCTCAATCGCGGCGGCCTGGCCGGGACCAGTTGGGAAACGGATGATCCAGTGACAGGTCCATCGCCCGCGACCTGTGCCGCTCTGAACCTGGATGGGGCCAAGCTCTTACTACGCATATGTGATGAAGAAGCTAATTCGCTCCGCACCATGCTCTCTTGCGCCCGCGCCATTACAGAAATGAATGGCCTGGGACTGACAACATTTCTCGAACCTTTACCCGTCGTCAAGAATAATGACAGCTACCGCGTGGTGAAAACTGCAGAAGCGTTGGCGAAGATTGTTGGAGTGGCTTCAGCACTCGGTGATAGTAGTCGCTACCTGTGGCTAAAATTGCCCTATTGCGAAAAGTATGAGGTTGTGGCACGTGCCACGACGCTACCCATCCTATTACTCGGCGGTGAGTCGATCGGCGACGCTACGCCGCTTTTGCGAGAAATCTATGCAGGGCTATCGGCTGGATCTAACGTGCGTGGCGCTCTCGTGGGGCGGAACGTTCTTTATCCCGGCTCGGAAGACCCGCTCGTGGTGGCGCAGGCCGCAGGCTCCATCATTCACCACAACTGGACAGTCGAGCGCGCCTTGAGCGCCCAGGAGTCATGGCGCGGGCGCGACATGAATGATATGGCGGGCTACTTCGACCGTCTGCCAGTCTACGCAAAGATGAGCAATCGGCTTCGCGCATTTGCCTGTACGTCTTCAATCGGACCGGGTGCGACGAACATGATTACCGGCGCGGCGACGGCGACGATCAATCGCCTGCCGGTACTGCTGCTGCCCGGTGACATCTTCGCTCGTCGGAACGTGGCCCCTGTGCTGCAACAGCTAGAGTCAGCCTACACTCAGGACATTTCGGTCAACGACGCTTTCAAACCCGTCTCGCGCTACTGGGATCGCATCAACCGTTCCGACCAACTGCCCTCCGCCTTGATGGAGGCGATGCGAGTGCTGACCTCCCCGGCCGAGACGGGCGCCGTAACGTTGGCACTCCCGCAGGACGTACAGGCGGAAGCGTGGGATTATCCGGCGGAACTTTTCGAGAAGCGAGTATGGCGCATCCCACGACCGTTGGCTGACCGCACGCTCCTTGCCCGAGCCGTGGAATGGATTCGCTCGGCGCAGAAGCCTTTCATCATCGCAGGCGGCGGCGTCATCTACAGCGAAGCGGGCGAAGCACTTGCGCGCCTGGTGGAACAAACAGGCATTCCGGTCGGAGAGACGATGGCAGGCAAGGGCGCACTGCCGTGGAACCATCCGCAAAACCTCGAAGCTCTGGGCGTTACGGGCACTCCCGGAGCCAATGTCCTCGCCCGTGAGGCCGACCTTGTGATTGCTGTCGGTACGCGCCTCAGCGATTTTACGACGGCTTCCAAAACTGCATTCCAGAATGACAGAGTACGCTTCGTCAATATCAATGTAGCTGAATTTGACGCTCACAAACATGCGGCACTGCCGCTCGTGGCTGATGCACGCGTCACGCTCGAAGAACTCCGAGAGGGGCTGGCAGACTATCGGGTCGGCGCCGAATACGCGACGAGCATCGCGGCCCTCAAAGATCAGTGGAGGTTAGAAGTCGAACGGTTATTTAGCCGCCGGCAGGGGCCACCAATCAGCCAGAGCGAAGTAATCGGAGTCGTTAACAATTTTTCCAGGCCAGAGGACGTAGTGGTGTGCGCCGCCGGCAGTCTTCCGGGAGATCTACATAAACTCTGGCGCACGCATGATCCTAAAGGCTACCATCTCGAGTATGGCTACTCCTGCATGGGCTACGAGATTGCTGGCGGCCTTGGCGTGAAGATGGCCGACCCCGCCCGTGAGGTGTATGTGATGGTGGGCGACGGCTCTTACCTCATGATGTCTTCCGAGATCGTCACCTCGATCCAGGAGGGCTACAAGTTGACCATTATCCTGCTCAATAATTATGGCTTCAGCAGCATCGGCGGGCTGTCGCAAGCGCTTGGTTCGGGCGGCTTCGGCACCGATTATAGAACGCGGCGCGCTAAGAGCGGCCAACTGGACGGTGCGTGGCTGGAGGTTGATTTCGGCGCCAATGCGGCCAGCCTGGGAGCGCACGTGGTTGGCGCCAAGACGCGCGACGATCTCCAGCGCGCACTGGAGGAAGCGCGCCGCGAGCAACGAACCACCGTCATTGTGATCGAGGTCGATAAAGAGGTGCGCGTGCCCGGTTACGAGTCGTGGTGGGACGTGGCTGTGGCCGAAGTTTCGGACATGGAATCGGTCAAGGCCGCCCGCGAGGAATACGAGAAAGCGGTGAAACGAGAGCAAAACTTTCTGTAGTAGTAAGAACCGCCTGAGTTAGAGACTGTGTGAACACTCCGGATTTTCAGCGCCTACGGCGCGAAATGTAATAGCCTAGGGCAACGCCCTAGGTTAGGGCCATGAATTTTGAAAGCGCTGAAGGCGCGAAATAGGAAGCTCCGACTGAAATAGTAGCGACTACTCTGCGTCGAACATCATTTCGCGCTTTCAGCGCTTAGAAGCTTCAACTGGAGCCACCTGGGCCGATGGCCCAGGCTATTGCATTTCGCGCCTCTGGCGCTAAGACTCCGAGTTTTACACAGTCTCGGTAGCGGGCGGGTGGCCCGACAACACCCGCCCGCTACCGCAGGCAGTTCTGACCGAAAGGTCAATCCACATGGCAGATGCTCCCGTTCTGGAAATGTGTCACATCAGGAAGACGTTCCCCGGGGTCGTGGCGTTGGACGACGTTGATTTTGAGTTGCGGCGGGGCGAAGTTCATGTCCTCCTCGGCGAGAACGGCGCGGGCAAATCCACGCTCATGAAAATCCTCAGTGGCGCATATCAGAAAAGTGCCGGCCAGATCTTTCTCGAGGGTGCTGAGGTGGCGATCAAAAATCCCAGGCATGCGCAAACACTGGGCATCAGCACTATCTATCAAGAATTCAACCTCATCCCGCATTTATCGGTCGGGGAGAATATCTTCCTCGGGCGGGAGCCTGCCCGTCTGCCGGGACTAATCGATCAACGGACAATCTTTCAAGAGGCGACGCGCGCCTTAAGCGGCTTGGGCCTGACCGTCAATCCTCGTAAGTTGGTCAAAGAACTGAGAGTGGCCGAACAGCAGATGGTCGAAGTTGCCAAGGCGCTCTCGCTGGACGCCAGAATCCTAATCATGGACGAGCCGACTGCCGCCCTCACTGAGCACGAA
>JAIVJP010000464.1 GCA_020199975.1 Acidobacteriota bacterium | reverse complement strand
GAACTAGATCTGGTCATCGTTCGTGAGAATACGGAGAGTCTGTATGCGGGTCTGGAACACGTAGTGGTTCCGGGGGTCGTGGAAAGCCTGAAAATCATTACCGAGAAAGCCTCCACTCGCATCGCGAAGTTCGCTTTCGAATATTCTCGCCGTGAAGGCCGCAAAAGGATAACGGCTGCCCACAAAGCTAACATCATGAAATTGTCGGACGGGCTGTTCCTCGACTGCTTTCGCAACGTCGCTAAGGACTATCCTGAGATAGTAGCTGATGACAGAATCATCGACAACGCCTGCATGCAACTTGTAATGCGACCCGAGCAGTTTGACGTGATGCTGCTGGAAAATCTTTACGGCGACATCGTTTCCGATCTCTGCGCTGGTTTAGTCGGCGGGCTGGGTTTGGTGCCCGCTGCTAACATTGGCGAGATTGGTTCGGTATTTGAAGCGGTGCACGGTTCTGCTCCAGACATCGCCGGCCAGGGAATCGCCAATCCCACCGCTCTGCTTCAATCAGGTATTCTGATGCTGCGATACCTGGCCGAACGCGAGGCTGCGGACAAGATCGAGACTTCCATGTTGAAGGTCTTCGAGGAAGGCAAGGTGCGGACGCAGGACATTGGCGGGACGGCAAAGACCGCCGAGTTTGCAGATGCGATTATTTCGAAGATGAAGTGAGCACATCTCCACGGTTCTCAGAATCCGCAGCCTCAACGATGAGTCCGCAGCAAAGGCCGAGTCCTATAATGCGCTCGTAGAGCGGCATAAACCTTCTCGTTCAATGCGTCAACGTTATCTCTTAGGTCAACGCAGTTGATTCTGAATCTTCTTTGGGAGCTTGTCCTTCACCAACTGATAGGCATTTTTTAGGAGCGTTTTCAGCTCGCGTTTCGGCAACACATCAACCCGTTCCAGCGCTACCCAATGGTAACGAGCGACGTAAGGTGCAGGCATGATGCCTTCTTGTTCGACCAGTTCGGCAAACCTCTCCGGTGTACACTTGAACGACATACAGTGGTCAGAGGCCGGCTCCAACCAAAGCACACAGAACATCTTGTTGCCGATGCGCATCAGCAGATCATTTTCCCACTGGACCCCTTCGGTAACGTGGGGTAGCGAGAGGCAGAATTTGCGAACAGATTCGATGTCCATAAGTGGCAGTAGACTTTAGTCTGTGTGTGTTGGGAAAAGCAATGACAAACTGAAGTGCATAACTAGGGTGATTTGCAGGTTAGGAAGGGCTCATTTTCCATTTTTCATTAGCCTGAGAAACGTATCTGCGTTTGATTTGTATGCGGCGATGGTGTCTAACGAGTGAAGTGAGAGCACCACTATCTCAAATGGCAAATGAGAAATGGAAAATGGAAAATGAGCCCTTCTGGCCTGCAGTCAGCGGGCTTGAGCCGTCTTTTTGAGATTGCCAGTATCAGTCACTGCCCCTCCATTACCAGTAGCGCAGTCTGCCCGCCGCCGGACGAGACGTTACAGAGCGATGAAGCCGACAAGCGAACCAAGCCGCCTTCCATCCGGTTCTGAAACAAAAAAGGATTGAAGTCTACGAACATCTCGTCGCTCCGGACCCCGTGGTCAGCGAACCTGGGTATGGCGACCTTCTTTACGGGAACACGTTCCTGCACTACATAATCCCGATCGAAGGCCTGAGCGATTGTGTGCTCCCACTCCTCCGAACTACATTCCCAACCCATTACCACACCATGTCCGCCATAGTCGTCGTTCGGCTTTATCACCAGTCGTTCTCGTTCCGTTCTCAGAATCTCACCCAACTCGCGCTCGCCATGATCGAATGAGGTGGTGCATTCACGAACGATTCGCGTCCAGGGAATGTGGTGTCGCAAAGTATCGAGTTCAACGTCCGTAAACAGATCCGCGTACTGCGGGTCGCTGAGAATTGCAAAGCCCGCCTTCTTGTGTGCCACCTTCGTGCGAAAGGAATTTGACATGCAGACATTATGATCGCGATAAGCGCGCGACAGCGGATGCGTGTAGTCAAACTTCTCCAGGAACTCATGAATGATGACGCGTTTGTACACGACGTCGATGCGAAACGTTCCGGCCTTCAAGCGATCGCCGTCATACTCGAGTGCGTGCGGATCGACAATGGTAGTGCGGTAGCCCGCCGATTCAAAGTATTGTTTCAACACTTCAAACTCACTTGCGGTTGAAACACCTGCCCAATCGACGATGGCAATCTGCGGACTCGGCTCCTGTCCTCCCCATTCCCGATACGTTGCCAGCAGAGAATCCAGCAACCGTTTATGGGGCTTCGGCGTCCAGTGCTCGTGCTGGTCCAAAAAAGTTCTCATGTGGGGCAGCTCAAGAAGAATCTTCTCAAGTTGCATCTGGTCGGAGATTCCCGCGGGATTTTCGGCGTTGTACTCGAGGAACTGAAAACCTGAATCGGTTAGGTAAGCGTCCAGTCTGCTGGTAACGCACAAAGTAGAGTAGCCGGGATTGATGCGGGCCATTTGCTCTTCGGCGGGAGTTAATCCGAGGTCATTCAATAGCGGCTGGTGCTCAAG
>JAIVJP010000180.1 GCA_020199975.1 Acidobacteriota bacterium | reverse complement strand
GGGTGGGCTTCAGTGTTGAAGGTCACCTTGTCGAAAGCCAAAGTTTTTGGCGGAGCGAAGAGCAGGTAGAAATACTTGAATGTTTCGGCGAAAAGGAAACTCTGCATTGAGTTGGACCTTTCCTTGGTCACCACGCTCTTCAGAGCGGCATAACCGGCTTCAGTCTTGCAGTGAGTCACAAAATCCCGGAAGAGCGTCTCACCCATCCGTAAGTACTGGGGGTCTTTTGTGTAGTGATACAGATGATACGTTGACTCCACAATCTCGGGACGCAGGGGATACCCGGCGTGCACAACCTCCATGGTCCGATAGTTGAATTCTTCAGGCTCAATCCCGTGTTGCTTCCACATCATGAACGACGACGCCTGTAATCGTTTGGCTCGATTGAGATCACCGGAAAGCGCTAAGACTGCTGGGAAGAAAGCATCCAGCGCACCATAAGTTGTCGTGGTGCGCTTCCCAGTATTCATGTCTGCGTGTCCGTACCAGAGTTCCGGGCTGGATTGCCGACTACCCCAGGGTCCCCAAGCGGGCAGCCCGCTTGGGGTGGTGCGTTCGCGGACGAATTCGTCAGCGAGATACTTATTAACTGCCGGAATGCTTTCCAGCCACATCCGTTTGCAATCTTGATCACCAAACAGCAACCAACTCTTAATCAGGTATTCGTAGTAACTATCGATCTCAGCGCTGATGTGGCTGTCAGGGTTGGTCCACTTGCCCGTTTCTACATTGAGCCGTGTGCCGATCAACCCGATGGGCGACCGGCGGTTGTAGGTTTCGACCAGAGCGCGTTTGGCTTTGTTAAAGAACATTGGTTTACCAGTTAGCTTGCTGAGAGTTCCAAACTCGATCAGCAAGGTCCCGGTTTCCGCCGGGTTGGTTTCGACGCCGCGGACTTTCCCGGTCTTGAGATTGACGAATTTGTAAGGCAGACCCGTGGGCGACTCAAAGACAGGCACCAGCCTGTAGCCCAAGTCCTCGGCGAGCGCCAGCAAACGTTTGTCGCCGGTGAGTTGATAACTGGAAAGCAAGCCGCCTAAGAGACGAATTGTGATCTCGAAGTTCTGAATGTAGATGTCTTTGTCGAAGGAGAGATTGTCGAGGATGTATTTCCTTGTAACGTCTGCTTCCTCTTTAAGGCCCATGAGGATCATGGTGTCCAACGCATCCACGGGCGTCATCAACAGCGGTTGCGCATACCAATCGTGAAAGGTCTTTGTCAGGGGCCGCAGGTCGTCATGTCCCCAAGCATATTTCTTGTAGCCGTTCCAAGCGTGGAGAAGGGCAATGACAAACATAAGAAGAAGAGCGATTGATTTGATCATGTGGCAGGGCGATCGACGCCGTAAATGATTACTGGGATGCCGAGAACTTCAGCGCTGCCTTCGGGTTTCTCGCCGAGGCGTTCAGCCACACGAATTGATGCGCGGTTCTCGGGATGGATTAGGCTAATGACGTGGTCTTTGTTTAGCTCGTTGAAGGCATATTGAAGCGCCCGATCGGCGCCCTCGGTAGCGTAACCTTTTCCCCAGGACTCTTTGCCGAGTGTCCAGCCGATTTCGAAACCTGGCCAACCGGCAGGATTGAGAAAGCCAATGCGTCCGACAAAATTACCGGTGGCCTTTTCCTCCACTGCCCAGTGGCCGTAGCCACGCAAATGCCAGTGTCCGATCAGATAGGCAAAGTGTCGCCAGGCTTCCAGGCGGTTATAGGGCTTGCCGCCGATGTAGCGCATTACGTCCTCATCTTCACAGATCTTCGCATAAGGCTCGAAGTCTTCCTCTCGCCACATACGCAGCAGGAGTCGATCTGTTTCCAGTTGCACTTCGTCCATGTGTCAAACCTTACCCGAATTTGAGCCGAGTGGCCCAAGGATAAGTTAATTCAAGTCCGCCGTTTGTGACGCGCAGCGACAATTGAGTTTAGCCCAGTCTTTCAAGGCCGGGACAGCGAAGACGACAAAATATCAGTCGCGTCAGCGACGACTGACCGATCATTCAATCGTCGCTAGCGCGACGAGGTGTTTTTGAGGTCTTGTAACCCGGCCTTGAAAGACCGGGCTAAACTCACGCCGACGCTACGCGTCGAGGAACAAACGATTCTGAATTTATTTATCAACCCGGAATCACACGGTCACTCCACCAAACATTCTGACAATGACAAATGAGAAATGAAGAATTATGAAAAATGATATATGGAAAATGAAACCGGGGCGCGCTATCGCTTCTTCCAGCGGACACCGTCCTTGGTGTCTTCGAGAACGATACCGCGTTCGATCATTTCATCACGAAGCTCGTCTGCTCGGCCGAAGTCGCGCCGGCGGCGAGCCTCCTGGCGTTCGTCTATCAACGACTGAATCTCGTTGTCGAGCATTTCCGCCGGATCTTTCCCAAAGATGTTCAGGACCAGGTCGAAGCGACTGAAGAGCTCGAGCAACTCGCGCTTGTTCTCTACGCCCAACTTTTTGCGGGCCAGAGCAGTGTTCACCTCACGCGTGAGGTTGTGAATCGCGGCCAGCGCTACGGACGTGTTGAGGTTGTCGTCCATCCCCTCCTCAAACTCTTGCAAGGCGCGCTCGGTGGCTTCATGAAGATCAGTAATTAAGCCCGCTTCAGTGCGTGCCTCGCTCAGCCGCGCCTGAAAGTCACGCAGACTCTCGACCGTCTTCTCCGCACCGCGCAACGCATCGAATGTAAGATTAAGTTGCTTGCTGTAGGGCACGCTCAGGAGGAAGTAACGAATGCCGCGAGGAGAATGTCCTTTTGCAGTCAAATCTCGGAGGGTGTAGTAGTTGCCCTTCGACTTGGACATGGTTTCACCCTCGACCTTAAGATGCTCGAAATGAAGCCAGTAATTGACGAACTGCTTCCCGGTGGCTCCTTCACTCTGCGCAATCTCATTTTCGTGATGAGGAAAAACCAGATCGATGCCGCCCGCGTGGATGTCGAAGGTTCCACCCAGATATTTCATAGACATCGCCGAGCACTCGATATGCCAGCCCGGTCGCCCGCGTCCGATCGCTGAATCCCAGCTCGGCTCAGTTTCGTTAGCGGGCTTTTTCCACAAAGCGAAATCGCGCGCGTCCTCTTTTTCGTATTTGTCTGTGTCCACGCGCTCGCTGCCGCCGACGATGTTACCCGCGAAGTTGATCTTCGAAAGCTTGCCATATTCGGGAAATGAGTTGATGCGGTAGTAAATCGATCCGTCAGACTTATAAGCATGTTCGTTAGCGAGCAGTCGCTCGATCAGGTCAACCATTTCCGGAATGTGACGCGTGGCGCGAGGTACTATGTCGGGTCTTTTACACCCGAGCGCGTCGGCGTCTTCCCATAGCGCCTCGATATATTTCGCGGTGTAGTCGTCAATGCTCAGTCCGGCTTCCTGCGACTTAGCGATGATCCGGTCCTCGACATCCGTAATGTTCATCACGTGCGTGACTTTGTAGCCTTTAAAGTCCAGGTAACGGCGCACGATGTCGGCGGCTACTGCCGAACGGAAGTTACCGACGTGTCCATAATCCCAAACGGTTGGTCCGCAGTAGTAGAAGCGCACTTCGCCCTGACGGATGGGCTGAAACTCTTCGATCTTTCCGGTAAGCGTGTTGTGAAACTTCAGCATAAGAATTTCGGATTTCGAATATCGGATTTCGGATTTCAGAAATCGATTAGCCGCGGGTTTACGCGGATTACAAGGATCTGAAAACAGGATTCCTTAAAATGATTCACTGGCCCAATCGTTTGCGTCAGCGAGCCTTTTTTGTTTCCCTATAGATAATATCTGCTAACACTTTTCTCCCCAAACTGACTTGCATTCGGTCTTTC
>JAIVJP010000463.1:4568-5739 GCA_020199975.1 Acidobacteriota bacterium | reverse complement strand
GGTGAGGTATTGGAAGGTAGAGACTTGTTGTGCGACGCCGTGTTCCATCTGATGCTCGTTGTATTCTCCGGCTCCGCCAACCGCGTGAAGTAAGAATGACATCAGGAATAACAGCAGGAAAGCTATCGACAAAGAGTTCTCATAGAGCTTGAGTACAAAGCCTCCTTTGCGAACCGGCCAGGGCGCTTTTCTCTTATTCCGAGACCTCCTGGGATCTCGGTCCACAGCTTCTTTTTTGTCGAGGCTTTTCGATTCCGCGGAACCCTTCTGATAAAGAAAAGCTGTGAGAACCACGAATGCAAACATCTGCAAGAACTCGCTCTCCCAATTCTCCATGGTCACTTCAAGAAAATGTGGAGTAAAAAAATATTGGGAGTAGCTAACCGTCGGGCCCCCGTGCTCTCGCTGATCTTGATTGTATTCCTCGCGGCCGGTGAGAAACTGGCCCAGAATGCAAACGAAGAGCAACGCACAGAGCGCAATTGAAAGTCCGTTCTCACGAAGAACCCGGCGCATTTATCTGCTCCCCCCTTCTTCCGTCTTCTTAAGAACCATGATCAGGGAACTTCTGTTCGCGAACGCGGGAGAATAACCTTAGTTGTTGGCGGATTTATGACGTAGAACAAAATTATTTGTGGCGAGAGCGGCGTATGAAGGACATCACGCGACTTACTTCCGCTTACTGCCTTTCCTTGCTTTCGTTATCGGTATAAGCAGAAGCAGCTGCCCGTCCTCGAGTGCTCGTCCCTGCTCAATGCTTCTCTTTTCGACTACGAACTGTGTCTTACGCGTCACTTTCGACAGCATCTTTCTAATCGTCGCTTCGTCCAGGTTCGATACGTCAACCCCCGACGACTTGAGCTCGTCGCGTAGGAGTGAGGGTACGTTCATCCGCCGGTCATACACGTCGGGATAGATGTGAAGGACGCCGCGCTCGACCACGAACGTGTCGTAATTGATATCCATGGGCACGGGCTCTTCCAGTCGAACGACGAGCGAACGCAAACTGCGTTTCGCAGCTTCGATACGTTTCGGCGGGACCTCCAGATTTCGCGCCGCGACAATCTTCCCAGCCAGATCGAAGAGGTCAGACCGCAGCATCCGCACGCAGCCATGCGAGACAAGGTTGCCGATGTCGGTTGTTTTCGCCGCCTGATGGATGAGATAGCGG
>JAIVJP010000463.1:0-4509 GCA_020199975.1 Acidobacteriota bacterium | reverse complement strand
TAGGTCTGAAGCCGTTTGTGCCATTGCGCTTTGAGAGCAAATGGCGACGGTACAGAGGGCAGCGATGAGTACTGCGGGGACTGCTACGCCGTTTCGGCACACGAATATCAGGCGATTGCCATTTAACTGGAACATAGAGTTTTTAGCTCTCCTGATGCCCGGAGGAGATGTAGTCGGGCAAAGTTCGACTCTATTAGTAGTCGGTAGTAGTCGGTAGTAGTCGGTAGTAGTCGGTAGAATACCGTTCGCGATTTCCGGGGGTTGTTACCAGAGTAGCTTAACACTCATCTTCGAGATTTTCGACCGCCCGCGGACAAAGGCCGGCAGTCGCAAAGTTGAAAGTCATAAGCCTAGCGTCTACAATCCGGCGGATTACCGATCAAGTGTCGCTAACGGACATGGGAGTCAAACCTGAAACTGAAAACCAGTCTGCCTTAAGAGCGCTACCGCGAGTGCTTGTTTCAGTTTTAAGTTACAATTCGGCGCAGAGCACCATCGACACGCTGCGGAGCCTGCAACAGCAAACGTACCCCAATTATCATTTGCAGTTAGCGGACAATGCTTCATCGGACGATTCTTTAAAACATATTGCGCGCGAGTTTCCCGATCTGGACATCAAGGTATTTCCGGAGAATCTGGGATACACAGGTGGAAATAATCGCGTCCTCGAACAAGGGCTTGCCGAGGGATACGACTACATCGTTCTCTGCAATCACGACATTGAAGTCGACCAGCGTGCCGTCGCGCACCTCGTTGAAACGGCCAATTTTCACTGCGCCACGGCGGGAGTGGTTGGAGGTGTCGAAGTTTGTTTGAATAGCGAACCGCGCCGACGGCGGGCAGCGGTCGCTACGGCGAAATATTCGAAATGGACGGCGCGCGCGTCGTGGTTGCCTCAGGCTGTCGCCAATAAGTTCACGCCGCTGGAGGTTCCTTGTGTGCATGGTGCGCTTGTTCTCTTTACATCCCAGGCATTAAGATCGGAAGTGTTGATGGACGAAAATTTGTTCATGTACTTCGATGAGGTCGATATTGGATTTCAGCTTCGTGAAAAAAGCTTACTCGCCTTTGTTGACCCGCGGGTAGCGATCAAGCACAAGGGCGCCCCAGAGCGGTATAACGCGCGTGAGGGATACTTCATGCAGCGGAATCGACTATATATGGTACAAAAGTATGGCCTCTGGTATCATCAATTGTTTTATCATCTGTACGCTGGGTTGATTGAGTTGCCGGCCAAAGTTTGCCTGAGAAGCCTGCAGGGACATACGCGCTTTGCTCGCGCCAGCGTCGATGGTCATATTGATGCGTTACGAGGACGCATGGGTCGCGATCACCGTCGTTGCAATTGAACGGGCCGTGGTAAAAAGCTGCCGGGCCATGCTTGGCAGGGGACCTGCTGGTACGCATAGAATTTAATGATTACTGGTCGAGACGTTGTTTACATTTCGAGCATAGATTGGGATAACTTGTGGCAGGGGCCGCAGGAGATCGCCAGGCGGTTAGCGCAAGCGGGCAATCGCGTGCTCTACATCGAGAATACTGGCATCCGCTCACCGGGGCTGCAGGATGCCGACCGCGTCGCGCGACGCCTGAAGCAGTGGACGCGGTCGTGGCGCTCGCTCGGCGTGCGTCAGGCTGCACCCAATTTATATGTGAGCTCGCCACTCATCTTGCCTCCTTTCGGATCCAACTGGCGTCGTCAGCTTAATCGCCGCTACTTTCTACCGCTCATCGAGCGCACAATGCGCAGCCTCGGTATGCGCGACCCGCTGTTGTGGACTTACTTGCCGACCGATACCGCGCTTGAATTAATCAACTCAGTGCGCACGCCGCAAAGCGTTGTCGTCTATTATTATGTGGACAATTTTTCTGTGCTTACGCCCTATACACAGCAACTCAAACAAGCGGAGCAAGCCCTTATGCGTTTGAGCGATCTGATATTCACCACGTGTGTGGGATTGGCCGCGCACTGCACCGCGTGGAATGGTAAGGTGCATATCATTCCGTACGGCGTCAACCTCGACGCTTTCCCACTAGAAGAGACTCTTAACGGAGGAAATGGCGCGTCGCACAACTCCCACGGCGCTTCACCTGGCGCGAAGCACGACGCTTTATTAAGCTCGGGTAAATCGCCAGTTATTGGCTATGTGGGTGGCTTGCACCGGCACGTGGATTTCGATTTGTTGACGGCAATGGCGTACGCCCGTCCGCAATGGTCGTGGGTCTACGTCGGCTCAGTGCAAACACTGAACGGCGGGAAGCTAGCCGAATTACCCAACGTGCATTTTGTGGGAGCGAAGCCACATCCCAAACTGGCAAGTTATATTCGCGACTTCGATGTCTGCATTGTCCCTTATGTAAATAGCCCGTATACGCAGACGGTCGTCCCGACGAAAATAAACGAATATCTCGCGGTCGGCAAGCCAGTGGTCTCGACGGCCCTGCCGGCCGTGTCAGATTTTAATGAACAACACCAAGTGCTTTTGACTACCGACAATCAGCCGGAAGATTTTCCATCATTACGTTTTGCGATCAGGATGATGTGTGGCGCGAAGATAAACTCGTGCAAATTGAAGCAGTCTTTTCCGCTTCTCCGAGAGTCGGGGCTGTTTTCTCAGATGCCGAGTTGGTGAATGAAGATCTAGAGCCTTTAGGTCATAGCTTGTGGCAAGCCATTAACTTTAGCCCCGCTCAGCAAGAGCGTTTTGTTGGAGACAGGTCTATCGAGGCGTTGCTCAAATGTATCTCTCTCTCCCACGGCATGATGATGGCTTTCCGCGCTATTTATAAAACAGCGATCTTGCCTTTTCCGTCTCGGTTCGGGCATGACAATTGGACTGCGTTAATCATCGCCGGTCTAGCTGATCTAGCATTCATTCGCCAGCCCTTAATTAGATATCGCCAACATCAGAGTCAACAGGTAGGTCCTCCAACTCGTTCTCATTGGATGGAAAAGCTGATAGGTGTACAAGCAACTACTGCGGCAGCCTTTTATTGGGCTCAAGCTGATCTGTTCACATCTGCTTGCCGGCGGGTCGAAGGGTTAGGCGCCGCCGAATGCCACAGAGAAAAGCTTGCGCTTTTACAAGCAAAAGCCAAGCACATGCTCTTACGCGCAAACATTCCGAAGAGAGGATGGCAACGATGGCCGGTCGTGCTCAAAGAGCTTGCCGAATTTCGCTATCATCGCTATTCAAACGGCGTTCTGAGCGCGGTCAAAGACATTGTTCTTCAATGACCTAACCCCGGTCTAACGTCACCTCAAATTTATCGTTGACTGCCAGCGCGCTATTCCTTCGAGCACGTCGAAGCGCCAGTAATCACGGATGAAACTTACTGTGGGAGTGGTGTGCGCCGCAGACCAGGCCTATTCTTGCAAGCTGGTCGTGACAGCGCGGCTTGGCATCCAACTGTTGCAAGCCCAGCACTGAAAAGGAAAAGCGGATGCCTGTTTGCATTACAGGTATGCATCGTTCTGGCACCTCTATGGTTGCCAAGATGCTCAATTCATGCGGACTCTGCTTAGGCGCAGAGTCTGCTCTGGTCGCGCCCTCGCGCGACAATCCGGGCGGCTACTTGGAGAACAAAAACTTTGTCTCAATCAACAACGAAATCCTCGGCGAGTTCGGCAACTCGTGGGACTACCCCCGACGTCTACCCGACGACTGGCAGTTCGATCAAAAGATGCTCCGCTACGGGGCGCGAGTTGAAGTTCTGCTGCAAGGACTAAGAGACCACGAGCCGTGGGGATGGAAAGACCCGCGCACGTGTCTGACGCTGCCTTTTTGGATGAGCATTCTGCCTCAAACGAAGGTCGTCGTTTGTTTGCGTAACCCTTTGGAAGTTGTCCTTTCGCTGCACCGGCGCAAACCGCCGAAATACACCATCGGACTCACACCGTGGAGAGTCTATGATTTACTCCACGCCCCTTTTTCGTCCCTGCGGCAGAGGTTCACGCCACACCCGCTCGGCTTCACGGCGTGGAAGGCCGGCAACAAAGTCCAGGCTGTTTTCACGTCACGAACGCGCCAGAATTCTTCTTTGCGCCAGCTCGGCCTTGATCTAACGAAGCGCTATGACGAACTCGATTATCTTCTGAAACTACGACGCCGCAAACCTCTATCATACCGAATCGGTCTTCAACTCTGGGAAATCTACAATCAACGCATTCTCGAATTTACTTGTCCGGAAAGTCGCCTGATCACGCATTACGGCGCCTATTTCTCGAACCCGCAGGGAGAATTACGACGGGTCCTGAACTTCCTTGAGATGCCTGCCTCGGATGAACTGATCGGGCGCGGTTGCGCCACGGCGGTGGCCGGCTTGCGCCATCATCGGACGACGACCCCGCAACTCAAGAAGGCAGGAGTCCTGGCGGGAGTGCGCGAACTTTACCGGCGCCTGTGCGAGGAATCGGAATTCGTTGAGGGTTAAGTATGCAAGGTAACCATTGAAGAACGGCGCTGGGTGCGGTACACTCCGCAACCTTGCACGCGCCACTCCCAGGCG
>JAIVJP010000462.1 GCA_020199975.1 Acidobacteriota bacterium | reverse complement strand
GTAATGGTCAGCGGCTTCGGCGTTCGCATAAAGCGTGGTCGCGTGGTCTCCCGCATGGATCAAAAACTCCACCCGCACGAGCAAAGTCGCGTCCGCGTTCGAAATGCAGAGCGAGTTGCGTGGCGATGTGCAGAGCGCGCTTTCCGTAGTGTTGGGCCAATTGTTCGCCAGCCAGCCGGTGCAGCATGATTCTTTCGTGAGCGGGAGCGCGCTTCGCTCGCCCCCTTCCTGACCTGGAAATTTTCCAAGTCCTCTATTTTACCCATTGCACAGCTTGATCTTGATCGTCAGCTTACGACGCTGTATTACGTCCACTATTTCCAAGAACTATTTCCGATACAAAATTATACAAAATATATCCTGCATTTGACATATAGAGAACGTTAGCGTAAGGTTGTGTCGAACCGAGTCCAGCTTACTCCGCTCTCAGCTCCTCTGGGATCTTCCAGATCACCTGATAATCCACAGCTCAATTACTAAGAAAGCCCGGGCGTCATACGTTCCCCAACCAGTCTCTGGACCAGTGTCTGGCGAGCTTAGCCGGTGGGCGAACTTAGAAAGCCCATGAAGGAAGTTAAATCATTTTATGACGACAAATATAACACCATTACATGACCGTCTGATCGTGAAGCGCATTGACGAAGGCGAGCAGATTCGCGGCGGCATCATCATTCCCGACAGCGCGAAAGAGAAACCCCAGGAAGGCGAAGTAATCGCGGCCGGAGAGGGGAAATACAAGGAAGACGGAACGCGCCAACCATTGGATGTTAAGAAGGGCGACCGGGTCCTCTTTGGCAAGTACAGCAGTTCGGAGATCAAGATCGACGGTGAAGATTTGTTGATTATGCGCGAGGATGAGGTTCTCGGAATCATTACACGCGCCGGTGCTGCGGTAAGCGGCAAAAAGAGCAAGTAGTTTCGGGGAGCTTCTTTTGCTGTCTTGCGCCCCAGTGGGGCATAGCCCCGGAATTCAAAGACACTATGCACGGCGGGGCAAAGCCACCGCCTCACATCAAGCGGCATAGCCGTTACGAAGGTGCAGTGACTTCGAAGGCAGCCACGGAACAAAAAGAGATTAGTCGGAAGTTTTTAGTTCAGTTTGATCAGGAGAAGAAATAAAAGTTATGGCAAAGCAAATAGTTCATGGTGAAGAGTCTCGGGCGGCAATTCTGCGTGGCGTCAATCAACTCGCCGACGCGGTGAGAATCACCCTGGGTCCCAAAGGGCGCAACGTCGTTCTTGGTAAATCCTATGGCAGCCCGACGATCACCAAAGACGGTGTGACCGTGGCGAAAGAGATTGACCTCAAAGACGCAATGGAAAACATGGGCGCACAGATGGTGCGCGAGGTGGCGTCGAAGACCAGTGACGTTGCTGGCGATGGTACGACCACTGCCACCGTGCTGGCGCAGGCGATTTACCGCGAAGGTGTGAAAACCGTCGCCGCGGGTGCAAACCCGATGGCCTTGAAGCGCGGCATCGACAAAGCGGTTGAGCGCGCGACTGCGGCGATAAAAAAACTGTCGAAGCCGGTCGCGGGCGACATGATTGCCCAGGTCGGTACGATTTCGGCCAACGGCGATGCAGCTATCGGCGAGTTGATTGCCGAAGCGATGGCGAAGGTCGGCAAAGACGGAGTGATTACGGTTGAAGACGCGAAGACCATGGAGACGGATTTAGAATTTGTCGAAGGGATGCAGTTTGATCGCGGCTACCTGTCGCCTTACTTCATCACCGACGCCGAAAAGATGGAAACCGTGCTCGAGAATCCAGTCATTCTGCTGAGCGAGAAGAAAATTTCTTCGATGAGAGATTTGCTCCCCATTCTGGAGCAGGTCGCCAAATTGGGTAAGCCGATTCTAATTATCGCGGAAGATGTTGAAGGGGAAGCCCTGGCAACACTGGTTGTCAACAAATTGCGCGGCACGATCAACGTGGCGGCAGTTAAAGCGCCAGGATTTGGCGATCGACGCAAGGAGTTGCTGCAGGACATTGCGATTCTGACCGGCGGCAAAGTCATTAGTGAAGACCTCGGCATCAAACTCGAGAACGTCAAAGTCGAAGACCTGGGACGCGCCAAGAAGGTGACGATCAACAAAGACGACACGATCATCATCGATGGCGCCGGCAACACCGACGACTTAAAAGGGCGCGTGAAAACGCTAAAGGCGCAAATTGAAGATAGCTCGTCAGACTACGACCGCGAGAAACTCCAGGAGCGACTCGCGAAACTGGTTGGCGGAGTCGCCGTGATCCGCGTGGGCGCGGCCACTGAAACTGAATTGAAAGAAAAGAAAGCGCGCGTCGAAGACGCTATGAACGCGACTCGCGCGGCTGTGGAAGAAGGCATTGTGGCCGGCGGGGGCGTCGCCCTAATTCGTGCCGCGAAGGCATTGGACAAGTTCATAATCTTCGAAGCGGACGAAGATGGTGAGACCACCGGCGACCCCGATGAGCAAATTGGCGTGAACATCGTGAAGCGTGCACTTGAAGAACCGTTGCGACAGATCGTACAAAACGCCGGCAAAGAAGGCGCGGTA
>JAIVJP010000290.1:11535-12705 GCA_020199975.1 Acidobacteriota bacterium | reverse complement strand
TCCTCGATTCATCGCCTGCAGATCGTCCTGGATATTGCGCAACAGTTTAACCGCAAGGTTTGCGTGCTGGGCCGGTCGATGTTGAAGAATGTCGAAATCGCGGATCGTCTGGGTTATCTGGATGTCCCCGACGGTTTGCTGGTCTCTTTCAATCAAGCAAAGCAGATGCGCGACCATGAGATCGTGTTTCTCGTCACCGGTTCGCAGGGTGAATCGCGCGCGGCTCTCTCGCAGATGGCGACGCAGAGTTACAAGGGAATGACCATTGAAGAGGGTGACACGGTTGTGCTCTCGGCGCGTATCATCCCCGGCAATGAACGCACGATTTCGCGGATGATTGGCTTCATTTACAAACGAGGCGCAAATATCATTGAAGAGAAACGGCGCCTGGTCCACGTTAGTGGTCATGCCTCACAGGAAGACATTCGCATCATGACCGAAGCCGTACGGCCTAAGTTTGTGGTGCCGATTCACGGCGAGTATCGCATGCTGTTTCGCCATAAAGAGTTTGTCAAAAATCATCTTGGCTACGCGGAAGAGAACATCATCCTCATCGAGAACGGAGACGTGCTCGAACTTGATGGCGAGCGAGCGGCAGTGGTGAACAAGCGAGAAATTGGCCGCACGTTCATCGATGATTCGGGGTTTGAAGAGATTGAGAGCGAGACCGTGCGCCAGCGCAAGCAGATGGCCTACGATGGCATGATTACGCTGATAGTGACCCTCAATGCGGACACCGGTGCGCTACATGGTGATCCGGAAATTGTCACGCGCGGGGTGCGCGGATTCGATTCTTCGAATGGCAACGTGAAAGACGCGCAGCGCATTGTTGCGGCTGCGATCGCCGGCGCCTCACGCGAGACACTGTCGGACACGACTCTTCTTAAGGAGCACATCCGCGTTGAATTGAAGCGATTTATCCAGAAGCTAACTGGGGCTCGGCCGGTGATCATGCCGGTTGTGCTGCAGGTTTAGTCCGCCGCTTTCACAGCGCGGCTAGGGGCGCAACCGAAGAGTATTCAAGCTAACTGAACTCAATTTTCAGAGAGCTAAAGGTTCTAACTTCGACTGCGGTTTTCACTCCGTCAGGAGTGAGATGTTTATGGGGCCAGAGCGCAAAACGCCAGGACCAACTTCGTTCGGAGGAGCGGAATGCAACTAGAACTTTAC
>JAIVJP010000290.1:0-11496 GCA_020199975.1 Acidobacteriota bacterium | reverse complement strand
CTCCAGGACCAATCCGCTCCTCCGAACGGAGCCGGGAGGGGTTTTGCTTCTCGATCCATAAACATGCCACCTCTAACGGGGTGAAAACCGGTTAACTCCTCCCGAACGAACGACGATGAAATAAGAAGCCCTGCGAGATTGCGCTTTCAGTCCAAATCTTGCTCAATTAGCAAGAAGTTAGGGCTTGGTATTAACAGACTACGCTTACAAGATTTACAGATAGGCTCGAAAACCGGCGTGGATTCGAATGGTGAGAAGACAGTCTCCGATCTCTTGCGTGAAACCAGCATTGAAGTGGCCCCGGCGACTTTCGTTCTCGTTGGTCTGAGTCACCAGAATTGGACTCGCCTATTGGAGAATCCGGAACTCAGTCCACGCGCCGAGTCGCCTTTCCTGATTTTTCGCGATGCCCGGGAAGTAACTTTGCTGCTTGAAGAAGACGACTGGCAGCGCATTCGACACATTGTTCGCGACGCAAAGATGGAACGCGGGTTTAGACTGGTGACGCTTGATATTGAACTGCCATGGAGTGTGATGGGTTATCTCGCGCGCGTCACTGCTATTCTCGCTGCTGCTGGAATTCCAGTAGGTGCGCTTTCATCCTTTTCGCGGGATCACCTCTTAATTAAACAGGATAATCTGGGCAAGGCGTTACGCGTCTTGAGTGAGCACGTCAAAGAGCTTTGTTAGCCTACAGGCTGCTGAAAAACAAACACGATCCACGAAACCGCACGAAATGGATGCCTTAATTCGAGTTACTTCGGGCGATTTCCTAGCACCCCACGCGGTGGATCGCTTTACTGCTTCTAAGCTGCTCACCACTTTTTCAGCTGCCGGCATTTCTTCAAGCTCGAGTATCGAATAGGAGACGCGAAACTCAAGTGAGTTACTGGCAAGAAAAAGTCGTGATGGTGACCGGCGCCTCATCAGGCATTGGACGCGGGGTGGCGGTTGAACTCTCTCGACGCGGCGCCAAACTGGGTTTAGTCGCACGGCGGACGGAGATGCTGCAGGAGATTGTCAGCGAGTTTGAATCGCGGGGTGGAAAAGCGCTGGCTGTGCCGGGTGACGTGCAAGATGCCCTGGCTGTCCGCGCGGCCGCGGATCGTTTTCGCGAGCAGTTGGGTCATATCGATGTGCTTATAGCAAATGCAGGAATTGGCTCAACGAACGACTCCGCGGAGCTGCGAGCAAGCGAAGTTGCCGGAGTGATCAACGTAAATGTAATCGGCGCGGCAAACAGCGTTGCGGCGGTTGTTCCCGAGATGGTAGCGCGGGGTCGCGGCCAACTGGTAGTAATTTCGAGCCTGGCTGCGTATCGTGGGCTGCCAAAGTCAGCGGCTTACTGCGCCAGCAAGGCAGCGGTTTCCGCGTTCTTTGAAAGTTTGAGGCTGGACTTACAGCCGCGAGGGATTGAGGTGACGATAATTCACCCTGGCTTCATAAAGACTCCTTTGACTGCGGGCCGGCACGCGCAGATGCCCTTCTTGATGGAGCTCGATGTGGCCGTGGAGAAGATCCTGCGAGCAATTGAGAAGAAGAAGAAGTCGTATGCGTTTCCGTGGCAGCTCGCAAGTGTTGTGCGCGCCGGAATGATCATGCCGACCTCCATGTATGACTGGATTTCGCGCCGAAATTCGTTCAGGGAATAAGAGCATTTTTGATTTTAGATTTGTTGATTTGCGATTTACGCCTATGTCTTCGGATGAATTCAAGCACGTCAAATCGAAAATCTAAAATCACAAATCCAAAATTTACGAAGGTATCGAGAATACACTCAAAGCCGAGCAAACTACAGCCACGATTGCCGTGATTCAGCTTGGAACGCTGTTGGCCGTACTTGTGTATTTCGCCCGCGACATCGTCAACATCTCACGAGCATTCGTTGTCGATCATCTGACACTCTTGCGAGACTCGTACCGTCGAAACCTGGCTGATGATCGGGCAATCGATTCAAAACGGCCGACCTCCAGACTGTCGCAAGATGCCTGGCTGGGTTGGCTGGTAATTATTGGCTCAATTCCGGTGGGCATCGTGGGTCTAGTCTTCAAGAAACAAATTGAGGGTACTTTCACGAAGAATCTCTGGGTAATTGCGACGATGATGATTATGGTCGCTGTCCTGTTAAGCATCGCTGAATTAGTTGGCAAACGAAACCGGTCGATGGAGGATCTTACAATTCGGGACGCGCTCGCGGTTGGTTTAGCACAGGTGTTGGCGCTCATTCCGGGTTCAAGCAGATCGGGATCGACGATGATGGGCGGTTTGTTCGCGGGCCAAACGCGCGAGACAGCCGCACGGTTCTCCTTTCTGCTTTCTATACCGGCCATCGCCGCCAGCGGGCTTCTGGAACTCAAAGAAGCGCTGGTCAAACTGCCCACGGGAACTTATGGATCGCTGGGTGTCGCTACCGTCGTGTCGGGTCTGGTGGGTTATGCGTCGATCTGGTTCCTGCTCCGGTTTCTGCGCACGCATTCCACCGGTATCTTCATCGGATATCGCATGATTGTGGGCGGGTTTATCCTGCTGGCGCTCGCTGGTGGCTACATTACTGCCGGCGCGAGTTGACCTACGCAGTTGCAACCAAACCCCTCGTCGAAGTTTCCGAGTATGAGTTGGTTTAACTGCATATTGTCGAGCCTTCTTCGCCACAACCGAGTAGCCGTAGTGACCCGGTCGACCCGGTGGAATCAACGACATACTTCAAATGGACATAGGCAATTCTACTCTAAGTATTCTGCTAGAAGTTCGCCTTCCACGAAGCGCAACCGTCACTAAAATATTCATCGCGCTAAACGATGGTTCATTACGAGTGCCAATTCTGAGTAAGTAGTTTCCAGCAGGGAGATTAGTAATACAAAACCTTCCATCTCTATCAATCATGTAGGCTGTCACTCTTCTACTCCTGGTAATCTCGGATACCTCCGCATAACTCAAATCCTGAGCGTTCCTTAAAGGTGATCCACAAAGACTTCTACAATAGCCTCCTCTCCTAATATTTGTCCGTCTGGATAGAACACCCTACCCTGTATTTTTCTCACCCGTGCGCCATTCATCACTGAGAATACCGTTTCTTCGACTGGCCTTTCCGATGTAGCTCTACCACGGCGACAGTCAGAGGATTGCGCCCGTACACCACAACAAACCAGAATCATTAAAGCGGCAAGTATTCTCATGAGTTGACGTTAGCACGCAGTAGTTGCACCGAACGACGGTTTCGTGGTCTGCTATTTAGTCGACCCGGTCGCTACCGATCAGTGTTAAGCTACTCGACACAGATGGGTGGTTTGCAGAATAAACTGAAAGCGTATGAGGGACCAATGGCCGACTGATAAAGAGCCATCTGAGCAGAAGATGCGACCGGTGTTTTTAGATAACGCTTTGTGAGCTGACAGATTAACTAAAACCGAGACAAGTAGGGACACGGCATGCCGCGCCCCTACAATTGGGCGTTTGAATGCAGGAAATAACACGAAAGAGAGCTTTTGCGATTGGGCTGCGGGCGCGGTTTCCTCTGATCGCGCGCACGGTGGCGATTTTCATACTTACGGTGGGAATCGCATTCATCGCCATTTCCTATTACCGTCTCCGCAACAACAAGCCTTTTCGCCTCAAGTCAGAAATTCCAGAGCTGTCGAAAGAGATCACCGGCATTATTGAAGGCTATGAACAACGCGTCACCAAAGGCGATCGTTTGTACCTGCTGCTCAAGGCTTCGCGTGACATTACTTACTCTGATGGCCACCATGAACTTGAAGCGGTGAGCCTGGCGGTCTATCCCCCCGAGGGTGATAAACCCGATCAGATTTCGGCTACTAGGGCTATTTACGATCAGAAGAATTCAATGATCACTTTTTTGGGCGACGTGAAGATTGAGACCAAAGATGCGCTGAAGGTAAATACCGAGTCGCTTTGGTACAACCAGGCAACAGAAATCGCGCACACTGATGTGCCTATGACCTTTACACGCGAGAATATTTCAGGGCGATCAACAGGCGCCGTCGTCGAAGCCAAGAACAAGAAGCTTATACTGAAGAAGGAAGTTGAGATCACGGTGGCGCCGCAAGTGTTGAAGGACCCTCAGGCCAAGCCTGGTTCGTCGCGCTCGCGGCCGGTAACGATTCGTTCGGCTCATGGAATCTTTGAGCAGGCCTCAATGAAGCTGTCCTTTTCCGGAGGCGTAACAGCCGAACAGGAGCGCGACGTCATGAGCGGCGATAATCTTTTTGCCACGTTGAATGAGCAGAAGCGCCTCCAGAGAGTTGAGTTACGTGGCAACTCCTATTTGCGATCGATGGAAGAAGGACGCGCGACGGAGGTGAATTCTGTCGACATGGATTTCTTTCTCGATAAAGACCAGCGGTTGGAACGCGCACTCGCATTGAGGGACGCGCGAGCCAAGAGTCTTGATTCCGATGCCGAGATGCAAGCGACCGCGGCCAATCTGATTGAAGTCACTTTCCAGGCTCAGGGCGAACGCAGCTTGCTCCGACAGATGCGCACCGAGGGCCGATCGGTGATCAATCTCTCGGCCCCTAAATCGAAAGCAAACGACCCTCGCGCGGCAAATAAACGGCTAAGCGCCGATTCCGTTAAACTCTTCTGGCGCGTTACGGGCCGCGACCTGGAGAAAGCCGAGGCGCTTGGCGATGCAGAGTTGTTTGTGGATCCCGCAGTCAAGTCTGCCAACTCAGACCGCAAGACACTCACTGCCCCTCGTTTCGATTGCAACTTCTTTGAAATCGGAAACCTGGCGCGGACCTTTACAGCAACAGAAGGCGCAAAGGCGGTAATCGAACCGACGCAGCCCAGCAAGGAAAAAGGAACGCGCACACTTACTTCGCAGACAATCACCGCCGTTTTTGTGAAGGAAACCCAGGATGTTGACCGTTTGGATGCGTTGGGAAACGCAAAGTTTAATGAGAACGATCGCAATGGAGTTGCCGCTAGCATCTCTTACGCGGCTTCCGATGAAGTCGTACGCATGCGTGGGGGCGAGCCAACGGTTTGGGATTCTCGCGCGCGCACGAAAGCCGTCGAACTCGACTCAAACCTCCGTGATGAGGTCTCGTACAGCCGCGGAAAGACAGCCACAACCTACTACAGCCAGGAACAAACCAACGGCGCCACTCCCTTCACCAAAGTTAAGAGTCCTGTGTATGTCGCCAGCGATCGTGGCGAATTTCACCACCAGAGTGGCGTCGCGATCTATACCGGCAACGCTCGCGCCTGGCAGGATGATAATTTCGTACGCGCTGACAAACTAACGATCTTTGTCAACGACAAGAAAATGGAAGCGACTGGTCGCGTGCAGAGTGCGGTCTATAACGCCCGGCGCCGAGTTGAAGGCGCGAGCAGCACTGTGCCCGTCTTCGCTTCAGCCGAGTCAATGTTCTATTCGGAAGCCAACCGGCTGCTGCACTACGAAATTAACGTCGATATCCGTACCGCAACAGATCGCGTCACGAGCGGCGGTGCCGACGTGTATCTCTCCAGAGAAACGAGCGAGGTGGAAAAGACTATCGCCCAAACTAACGTCGTGCTAACACAACCGAACAGAAAGGGCATAGGCGACTGGATGCAGTATACGACCACCGACGAAGTCGCCGTGTTGAAAGGGAACCCAGCGAGAGTCGAAGAATCGGAGAAGGGTAGCACCGAAGGAGGTCGTTTGACCGTCTATGTGAGGGAAGGTAGAGTGATCGCGGACGATGTCAGAGGTCCACAGTCGCCGGGCCGCGTGCGTTCAACCCACAAAGTGAACAGTAAGCAGTAACCAGGCATCAAGAAGCCGGCAAACAAAATGGCCACTCAGACAGGAGACGTGGAAGTCGCGGTACAGCACAAGGAAACGTCTGCTATTGCGGGAGCTGGCGCGATTCCAAGGCTGCCCCCCGCGACGCATTCTGCTTCTGCTCTGGGAACGTTTCATCTGGAAAAGACTTATGGGAAACGGCGCGTGGTCGATAACGTCAGTCTTCATGTGGAGAAGGGCGAGGTTGTTGGCCTGTTGGGTGCAAATGGCGCGGGGAAAACTACGACCTTCTACATGATTGTAGGCCTCGAGCAACCCAACCGTGGCACTGTACGGCTGGGCGAACGCGATGTCACAGGACTGCCCATGTACCTTCGGGCGCGGTTGGGTCTCGGTTATCTTCCCCAGGAGCCGTCAATTTTCCGGAAGATGACGGCCGCGCAGAATATCCTTGCAGTACTCGAAACGATGGGAATGCGCCGGCGCGAGCGTCTTACAAGACTAGAAGAGCTGTTGGAAGAGTTTGGTATCGCCCATGTGCGCAACACGCTCGGTGATGCGTTGTCAGGCGGTGAAAGAAGAAGAACTGAAATCGCACGGGCGCTTGCCACCGACCCGCAATACATTCTCCTTGATGAGCCTTTTGCTGGCATCGATCCCAAGGCTGTGGACGACATTCAGAATGTCATACTGTATCTACGCAAACGGGGCATTGGAATTCTGGTTACAGATCACAATGTCCGCGAAACGCTGGGCGTGACGGATCGTGCATATATAATGGCTGAAGGTCGCATACTCCGCTCGGGCGTGCCGAGAGACTTGACAGAAGACGCTGAGGTTCGAAAACTATACCTCGGCGAGAAATTCCGAATGTGAAACTGACGCGCAAATGGCCAGATAATCGGTTATAATCCCCCCAGCGCTTCAGGCGCAAAGTCAATACTACAATCGCCCTTTTCCCTGAGGAATGTCCCTTAAGCTCACTACCAGCCTCTCTCAACGCCTCGTGCTGACACCGCAGTTGCGGCAGCGCATCGAGATGTTGCAGATGACCACGCTCGAGCTCACCGATTTGATTCAGCAGCAGCTTCTGGAAAACCCGGTGCTCGAAGAAGTTGCGACCCAGGAGGAAGCGCAGGAGTTGGCGGAGAAGATTCTGGACCACCTTACCAGCGAGAATCCGGGATCAGCGCCGGAGGTGCAAGTGGAAGCGGCGGAGGCGGAGCTTGGCAGTCCTGGTTCCAATGGCGCCGGCGACCCGGAAGCCGCCGCCGCTTACTCTGAGGTTGACACGGAAGGGAACCATCTGGCGAGCCAGACGGATCTGAGTGAGAACTCGGTTGGTGACGAGATCGTAGGCGAAGATGTGTCGCGCGATGCTTTTGAAGAGATCGATTTCGGCCGGGAGTTCCAGGACTATCTCGATCCTGGGTACAAAACCCAGGAGGTCGAATACAAAGAAGATACGCCGACGTTTGAACAGTTTCTAACCAGACCTCCGTCGCTCGCCGATCATCTCGAATGGCAGCTGCACATGGGACCGATCGAAGGCGATGCATGTAACGCGGCAGTTTTCGTGATTGGAAACCTTGATGCCGAAGGCAGACTCAGCGCCACCAACGAAGAAATCGCGGCGATGGGTGGTTGGTCTGAGGAGACTGTCGAAAAGGCCCGCCAGGCGGTCATGCGCATGGAACCTGTGGGGTGTGGAGCGCGTGACGTCCGTGAATGCTTGCTCGTACAACTCGAGGCTCGCGGTGAAAGCGAACGTTTGGCCGCCAGATTAATCAGCGATCATCTTCCCGAATTGCAACAGCACAAGCTGCCGAATCTTTCCAAGCACCTGGGAATTGATATCAACGCGCTGCTTGCTGAATTGCAGTTTATTCGCACCCTGGAACCTTATCCGGGTCGCCGCTACTCAGCCGAAGAGCCTGTCCTGATCTCTCCCGAGATCTATATCGAAAAGCTTGACGAAGGCGATGACGAATACGTGATCTATTTTGCTGACGACGGTAGTCCGCGCCTGCGGATCAGCCCGCAGTACCAGCAAATGCTGAGTCAGCCGGGAGTGACTAACGAAACCAAAAGCTTTATCAGAGAGAAGGTGCGCTCAGCTGTCGATCTGTTACGTAACATCGAGCACCGACGGCAGACAATCTACAAGGTAGTGGAGTCGATTGTTCATCGCCAGCAGGAATTTTTGGACAAGGGTGTGCAGTATATCAAGCCGATGATGTTGAAAGACATTGCAGAAGATATCGGCATGCATCTTTCGACCGTGTCTCGCGTGGTGAACCGTAAGTATGCTCATACGCCTCAGGGTGTAATCGAGCTGCGCCGCTTCTTCACTGAAGGCATGATGAACGAAGATGGCGAAGAGATCTCCACTAGAATAATCAAGTTAAAGATCAAGAAGCTAATCGAAGAAGAAGATTCACATAACCCTATCACGGATGATCAGGTAGTAAAGATCCTGGCAAGAGATGGAATAAAGCTATCGCGCCGCACGGTCGCCAAGTATCGCGACCAGATGCACATCCCGGGATCGCGGGAGCGCCGCGCTGTGGTTTAGTGGCCCAGCAACGGCTAAGGTTCCAGTTTTTCGTTAGCCCCATCCCTTAGTATCAGACAAGCCTTGAGTCTAACAGGCACTACCATATTTGGAGCACCGAGGGTGGATCTGGAATTATGAGATTCGAGTACACGGGCCGCCACGTCGAGGTTACACTCGGCCTTCGGAAGCTCGTAGAGAGTCATTTTAAAAAGTTGGCGCATATTTTCAACGACACTACAGCGTCGACGCACGTGATTATTGAGGTCGAGAAAACTCGTCACATCGCGGAAGTGATAGTTCATTGGCGCGATCATACCTTGACAGCTAAAGACACGAATGCCGATATGTACATGGCGTTAACACGCGCCATTGCAAAGATCGAGAAGCAAGGTCTCAAGCTCAAGAAAAAAATCATTGATCGCAAACAAGGAGGGCGGCCTACTGCAGCAGTGGCGCCCCAGCCAGATGGACAGCTTGAAGCCACGCCACAGCCCCCCAGGATAATTGCGGCGCGGCGTTACTCAGTTAAGCCCATGACCGCAGAAGAGGCAGCGCTGCGCCTCTCCTCTGAAACTAACCAGTTTGTCGTTTTTCGTGATGCAGATACTGATCGGCTTGGTGTGCTCTACAAACGCAAGGATGGAAACTTCGGACTGATTGAGCCCTAGTCTGCTTTGTCTCGCGGTTGCCGCTCCGGCCCACCAGGTCGCTACCACCACCCCAGCCAGGCTGCCCGGTTGGGGACCCCGGTCCGCTCCCTGTTTCTGTATTGACTGTCGCCGACGTTTCAGAACTACTACTTTGGTGTCCAGTATATCCCGCCCCGGCTCCGTCCTGTTCCACTGCCGAAACCCCGGCTTGTTCTGTCCTACCGAATAGCAGTTTGCCCCTACAGTTGACTGCGCCGCAAACGAGAACTCGTTTCGTAGTAAACTACTCCGAGCCACCCTTCGAGGTCGAAACATCTTATGGCGCGAAACAAAAATACGCCTGTTTCTCAGAACAACGAAGCCGCGCCTGATATCGTGATTATTACCGGGCTGAGTGGCTCGGGAATGTCCGGGGCCACAAATGCTTTCGAGGATCTGGGCTACTTCTGCGTCGACAACCTGCCCATCACGATGTTGCAAACATTCGCCCGCTTGGTTACCCGAGGCGAAGACGAAAAGGGCATCCGGCGGGCAGCGCTGGTCATCGATATTCGGGAAGGCACATTTCTCGCCGGCTTCGAGAAGCAACTTTCCGCGTTGCGCGCTACTCGTCTCGCTGTCTACGTTCTTTTTCTAGAAGCTTCTGACGAGATCCTGCAGCACCGTTTCAGTGAAACTCGTAGACCTCACCCTGCGGATAATGGCCCAGGTTTACTCCGCGCAATACGTGCCGAGAGGGCCGCGATGTCCCGCATACGCGCCGTCGCCGACCAGATAATCGATACTTCCGAACATACAGTTCACACACTCCGCAATCTGCTACTTGAGCGGTTCAGTCTCGACCGCAAGGGTGGCCCGATGCGGGTGCAGGTTTTGAGCTTTGGTCACAAATACGGCAACCCGGGAGATTTGGAACTGCTCTTTGACGTCCGACATCTGCCGAATCCCCACTTTGTGCCGGAACTTAGGCGTCTATCGGGTCACGATCGCCGCGTGGTCAAGTATTTGCGATCGCAACCAGAGGTCGAGGAAACTCTCCGTCGGTTCGGCGATTTGCTTGATTATCTGTTGCCGCTCTGTAAGCGTGAAGGAAAGTCATATGTGACGGTGGGAATCGGCTGCACAGGTGGACGTCATCGTTCGGTCATGGTGGCCAACGAACTCGTGGCGAGACTGAGGCGAGCGGGCTTCGACGCTCAAGCCATCCACCGTGACGTCAAACTAGCTAGGGGCAGCGGGTGAAAAACAAGGCCGCGCGCGGATACAAGCCTGGTTGGGCCAAATGACGAGGAGAGATAGAGATGAGCACTAATCCGGAACAAAGCGCTGTCCGGAACGATCAACGAAAAATTGCGGGCGTGATTGTTACGCACGGCCACCTGGCAGGTGAACTGCTGGCCGCGGCGGAAATGATTATCGGCCCCATCTTCCACATTACCGCTGTTTCCATCGGCTGGCATGACGACGTGGATGCCGCGCGCGACGAAGTGCAGCGGGCCATAACCAGGGTTTCACAGGGTGCCGGAGTGTTGTTGATGACCGACATGTTTGGCGGCACGCCGACGAACATCGCTTCGATGTTTCTTGAAGATGGCAAAGTGGAAGTAATCACGGGGATAAACCTGCCAATGGTCATCAAACTCGGAAGCCAATCGGGACAAGGTTCGTTGAACGAAATTGCGCGTCGCGTTTGTGATCTCGGACGCCAAGGTATTTATGTGGCGGGGGACCTGCTTACGCCTCAGAAGAGCGGAAAGGATTAAATGGTCGAACGCACGTTCACCGTAACCGGACAGCTCGGTCTGCACGCCAGAGCGGCAGCAAAGCTGGTAACGGTGGCCAGCTGTTTCGAAAGTAGCTTGCGGCTTGAACGTAAGGAGGGGGGGCGCAGCGCCGATGCAAAGTCAATCCTGAGCGTGCTGATGCTCGCGGCGAATTGCGGGACCGAGGTGCGGGCCATCGCGGAAGGCCCCGACGAAGAAAAAGCGATAGACGAGCTGGGCCGTCTGTTCTCTGGCGGATTCGGAGAGACTTCGCTTGTCGCGCGGCCCGCGCGGACTGAGCATCCGCAGATCCGTTGGAAGGGTCTGGGAGTTTCTGAGGGGATTGCTATAGGACGAGTGCTACGAATGCACAGCGGCACGAAATACGTGTATCGCTCCCGCCTCGACGCGGCGGAAATAGACCGTGAACTGCGGCGTTTCCGCGCGGCTCTGCGTCTGGCCCGGCGTCAATTGACAGCAGTCAGAGATCGGGCCGCAAGGGATCTGGGCCAAGACCAGGCCTACGTTTTTGACGCTCACCTGCTGTTGCTTGAAGACGAAAAACTGCTCGGCGACGTCGAGAGACAAATATCTCAGGAACATGCCAACGCAGAGTGGGCAGTAAGAGTGGTGGGTGATCACCTCGTTACTATGTATTCGGAGATCGAGGACGCCTACCTGCGCGAACGCGAGTCTGACATTGAAGATGTTGTCCAGCGTTTGCTCGTGGCGTTGAGTGGCGAACGCAGACCGCGGCGCAAGCTTTCAAAG
>JAIVJP010000461.1 GCA_020199975.1 Acidobacteriota bacterium | reverse complement strand
GATAACTGAAGCGGGTTATGCGGGCACGGAACTCGGACCTTTTGGATATTTTCCGACAGAACCGAACCAATTAAAGTCCGAACTGTCATCCCGGGGGTTGCAACTAGTGGCCAGTTTTGTGCCCATTCCACTGGCTCATCCGGACCGCCATGACGTTGGCTATCAGGAAGCAATGAAGGTCGCTCACTTGCTGGCTCAGACCGGCGCGCGCTTGATCGTGCTGGCTGATGAGATGAGTAAGGCACGCATGGCCGTGTCAGGGCGCGTTGACGAATCTCGTGACGGAATGAGTGATTCACAATGGGAGGGCGCGGCGCAGATCCTCGGGAGCATCGCCGAGGCCTGTCGCGAATTGGGGCTGTCCGCGGTCTTCCATCACCATGCCGGCACGTTCGTCGAAACACCGAAAGAGGTCGCGCGCCTGTGCGACAGTATCGACGCTGACTTGCTAGGTCTTTGCCTGGACACGGGTCATTACTTCTTCGGCGGCGGCGACCCTGTCGAAGCGGTGCGTTTGTACGGCGCGCGCATTCGGCATCTTCATCTGAAGGATGTACAACTTCCGATCTTAGAATCCGCTCGTCGAGATGGGATCGGTTTCCTTGAGGCGGTGCGGCACGGCGTGTTCTGCGAACTGGGTGATGGCGCGGTCGATCTAAATACAGTTATTCAAGGCCTGAGCGCCGAAGGCTATTCGGACTGGGCCATCGTCGAGCAGGACGTGGACACCCGCAGTGAGGGTGTTAAGCCCTTTGAGAGTGCCCTCCGCAGTCGGCAGTACCTCCGAGACGTGATCGGGATTTAATGCTCTATGGGGCCCGAGGGTTTATGAACAGATTCGTTAGTGCGATCCAAATATCGCCATAAATAAGTTGCCCTGCCCAGATACACAGGTTGAAGGACTGCTAAGATAATGAAGAATCGTCTCTCGTCACCCGTAAAAATAATTGCGCTCGTGGTCACATGCTCCCTCGCGCTCAGTCAGTTTGCGCCGGCATTGTCTCAGGCACTGAATCGCCCTCCGTCTCTCATCGGTTACGCCGATCCATTCGTCGGCACGGAGAATGGCGGCAACATTGTGCCAGGAGCACAACTCCCTTTCGGCTTCGTACACGTTAGCCCCGACACAGTGAACCCGACGACGGCGGGCTACAATTCTTACGAAAACATTCTCGGCTTTAGCCAGACTCACGTCAGCGGCACGGGTGGCGCAAGTAAGTACGGAAACTTTCTCACAACGCCACTGGTAGGCAAGCTGCGCATCGAAAATCTCAGCTCGCCCAAAAGTGAAGAAGGAGCATCACCCGGCTACTACACCGTCCGGCTGACACGCTCCCACGTTAAAGCAGAACTGACGGCGACGCGGCTCGTGGCCATGCATCGCTACACTTATCCCGCGTCGAAATTGTCCCAGGTGTTGATTGATGTCAGCTCCGTGGTCCAGCCGGAGACCGGAAAAGACGCTATCAAGAATCCACACCCGGTCGACTGCTGGGTGCGCGTCATCGCGCCGAATCGCATCGAGGGCAGCGGCAATTTCATCGGTGGCTGGAATCAGTCGCCTTATACCATCCACTTTTCCACTGAGTTCGACCGCCCTTTTAGCGCCTTCGGTACGTGGCGAGATAATCGCATCGAAGCGGGTACAGTTGCAGCCGCCAATGAAGGTAGGGTCGGCGCTTACGCCACCTTCGACACGACAAGTAATCAAACGGTGCAGATGAAAATTGGCGTCTCGTTCATCAGCCCGGAGAAAGCGCGCGCAAATCTTTCGCAAGAGATTCCCAACTGGGATTTCGACGCCGTGCGTCGACAAGCTGAAGCCGCCTGGGAGAGCGTCCTGGGACAAATTAGAATTGAAGGCGGCACCGACGAACAGCGCAGGATTTTTTACACTGCGCTATTTCATTCACACTACATGCCGCATGATCTGACTGGCGAGAATGTCTGGTGGAAATCCAATGAGCCGCATTACGAAGATTTTTACGCCATCTGGGACACCTTCCGCACGCACTTCCCACTCCTGACTTTGATTCAACCTGAGCGACAGCGTGACATGTTGCGTTCGCTCGTTGACACGTATGTGCATACGGGCTGGATGCCCGATTCCCGCATCGCCGGAGCCAACGGTATGACACAGGGCGGCTCTAACGGCGATGTCGTGGTAGCGGATGCGCTGGCGAAAGGTGTGACTGGAATTGACTACCGGAAAGCCTATGAGGCAATGGTCAAGAACGCCGAGGTCGACAGCCCGCGTCCGCTTTACGAAGGACGCGAGGGATCCGAGTATAGGCGTCTGGGCTATGTAAGTATGAATTATCCGCGCTCCACCTCGCGCACAGTCGAATATGCCTATGACGATTTCTGTATCGCGCAAGTGGCGCAAGCTCTTGGACACACAGCCGACAGTCGCAAGTATCTTGAGCGCTCGAAAAACTGGATGAACGTGTGGAGCGATGAAACGCGCTCGGCCCGTCCGCGCTACGCAGACGGACGCTGGCTCGCGCCCTTTGAGGCGGTGCATTACTATCCAGACAAAGACTAC
>JAIVJP010000460.1 GCA_020199975.1 Acidobacteriota bacterium | reverse complement strand
AGGGGCGACTGGGTCTTTTGAGCGAGGATTGCGGACTTGCTCCAGCCGATGATCTCGAGCGGCGGAAAGCGGTAATGGTGAACCACGCGAAAGTGGCGCTCGGTGTTCTGCAACACGGCGTGCGGTGAATGTGACTTGAAGCGGAAGAGAATCTCAAGAAACGTGCTCGCTGGCGTTGGCCTGCAAGGAAGATGAAGTAGATGACCCTCCGGCGCGATCACTCTTGCCAGTTCATCTAACCCTTCTTTGAGGGGAACGTATTCAAGTGCGCCGCTCGTGACCACGAGATCGAAAGAGTTATCGGCGAACGGCAACGACAGAACGTTACCTTGCGTAAAGCTCACATCCTGAGGGCGTCCCGGGCTTTGTGAAACTGCTTTCTTCGCCTCAACTATCGAAGTTGCAGATAGATCCAAGGCCGTAATGTCTACCGGAAATCGGATGGCCCGTAAGAGAGCAAGGGATAGCAGACCGGTGCCGCACCCGGCGTCGAGTATGCGCGCTCCGCGCGAGAGCGAAAGCGGGTTAAGCGCGAGATACTGATCGAGCGAGCGCCCGTAGCCGTTGAGCTTAAATGTGAGATCGTAGAGGCGCGCAATCTTGTCGTAATACGAGCCCGCCTTAGCCTCATTCTTAGTCGCGGTCAGTACATACTCCATCAGACTCTCCTAACACTTTCAGTCGCTGGGTTGGTACTGCACCGGGCAGCAAATCATCGGGAAAAGTCAGCGCGCCATTGTAGCCTTACCGTCGTGTTTACTCAATATTCCAAGCGATGCGAGTAGGTCAGTTTGTTTTCGCAATTATCTCATTCAGACCGCGGCTTTAGCCCGGTGTCAAAGCGAGCTCCGACACCTGGAAGCGTTTTAACGGTTTCCTTAAAGCGTCTCCCCTCGACACCCCCCAAACCGTTAAAACGGTTAGGGAAATCAAGGGGCAAAGCCCTTCCACCGGGCTAAAGCCGCGGTATGAATGAGAGTACGCACCCCGCAAGATTTGAAGCCTTGGGACGTTCTCCTGATAGGCCGGACCGGTATTTCGTACTGCCAGGAGAAAAATATGAGAAAAACCGCAATAAAAATTTGCTGCGCTGTACTGAGCATTATTGCCGCCGGCGCCTTTTTGTTTTCCATGGCCCCGAGCGAAGCCGCGGTTCCCGACTACAGGATTACGTTACTTCCGTCCCAACAGCACCGGCCGATCGTCGTTGATAGTCGTTTCGAGGTCGATGTGCTAGTCAATGGTAGATCCCTTGAGGAATATCATTCCCGTGGTAAATCTTATGTCGAAGCAATCGCAGGCGCCGAATACGAAGTGAGGATCCGGAATCCCCTACCCTTTCGAATCGCGGTTGCCTTGTCGGTGGACGGGCTAAACTCGATTGATGCGAGACGGACATCAGCATGGAATGCCAGCAAATGGGTGATCGAGCCTTACGGTACCATTCACATTGGTGGTTGGCAGATGAGTTCAGAACGGGCGCGTCGGTTCTACTTCACCACCGAGCGCGATTCGTACGCAGCCAAGCTGGGCCAGACTTCTAATCTAGGGTTGATCTCAGCCGTTTTCTTCCGTGAGATAAGGCCAATTCCCATCCCTATCGCCCCGCCACCGCGCCCCCGTCCGCGTTATGAAGAAGACGACGCCCGCAGCCAGAAGAGATGGGAAGCCCCGACTGCCTCCGCAGAAGCACAAGGAGCTGCGAAGCAGCGCAGCGATTCGATCGCCCGTATGCCGGATGACGAATACGCAGCCACGGGGATTGGGCGCTCTGTGAGAAACGACGTTCGTTGGGTGAATATGGATCTGGATTCACGGCCGGCCGCTGAAGTGACTCTGCGATACGAGTACTATCCGGCGTTAGTGCGCTTAGGCATCCTGCCGCGTCAATACGATCGGCCTGATTCCTTGCGCAGACGAGAAGGCGCCACAGGTTTTGAAGACCGCCGGTTCAGCCCCGAACCTTAAGAGAGTAGTGCTCCTCTTAGCTATGATTATTTTCTGATCAGGTCGGCGGTGTAGAGTTGCCGGTAAGCGCGATAGTTAGCCATCACTTTCTGTACGTAACCCTTGGTTTCTTCAAAGCCAATCTCGGCAGTGAAGACTCCGGGATCTTTGTGTTTGGCGCGTTTCACCCACCGCGCCACATTACTTTCACCACCGTTGTATGACGCAGCGACCGCTTCGAGCATATTGGGAAACATCTTCGCCAGGTCCGCCAGATACTCACCGCCGACCAGAATTGAAGTCTCCGGCCGGTAGAGCTCATTTTCGCCCAAGCTGCTGAGTCCTGCTCCTGGTGCATATTTCCGAGCAGCGTCGATAGTGAGCTGCAGCAGGCCTCGCGCGCCTGCGGGTGATTTCGCCGTTGGGAGGAACACACTCTCCTGACGAATGATCGCAAGGATGAAGCGTGGATCGAGTTGGCGCGCTTTCGCAGTTTTAAGAATCGCCTGGCGATAAGGTGCGGGATATTGGGCGGCAGCGTCAGCGATTTCAGATCGGACGCGTTCGCTTCGTTCCTTAACTAAGTTACGGCTCGGACC
>JAIVJP010000179.1 GCA_020199975.1 Acidobacteriota bacterium | reverse complement strand
GACAAACACTAACTCATTGGAGTGCCGCGACCAGTCGCCGCTTTGCGCAGAGGCGGTTTGACGCCGCCATTCGTCGGGGTCGACCAGATCTCAAGGGCACCCAGACCAAGACGCCTCATAAGCGTCTAACGGCTGTGAAACTGCGGCTTCGCCAGCACTTACGGTTTTGTCGGTACTTCCAATGTTTTAAAATGTGCATCAAAAGCACTCGCTTCATTTGGTGGCGATTCGTATTCACTTGGTCCCAGCACCGTTGCTCAGTCCGACCGAGGGACTGCGCCACCAACCCGCCCTGTAATAAAGCCAACTCGTCTTGTACTTCATCCGGTTCATCGCTTCAATCTCAGCGGTTTGACGAACCAGGAACTTATCGCAAGCACTAATACCACGAAGGTTAACAGGTAGAACATTGCGGCGTAAGAACCTGTTCGGGTCACGCATTCAGCAAGCAGCAGAGGGCCAACTGCCGACGCGATGACCGTGAGTGCTTGTGCCGCACCCTGAATCTTACCCAGGTGCTCGCGGCCGTAGGCGCGACTCCAGAAAGCGAAGAAGATGACGATTACAAAACCGCCGGCCAGCCCCATGACGACCGCGTAGGCCGCGACATGTGCTTGAGTTCTTACGTGTGGTAGTGCCAGCAGGGATGCAGCCAGCAAGCTCATCGCCAGCGCGAGCAGACGGTTCATCGCCCACCTGGAAGTCAGCCAGCCGCCGAGAAAGTTCCCAACAAGTGCGGTGAGAGCGACGATCACGAGGCTGCTGTGATAGGTCGAAGCGTCGAAACCCCTTTCTGCCAGAATCGATTCATTGAACAGGGCGATGCCCGAAGCAATCAGTCCGTAAATCGCACTGGCAATTCCAAACACCCAGAAGCTCCGCGTTGACAACGCTTGGCTTAGAGTGAAGCTGGGAGTGAAGACGGCAGTTGCCTCCTGGCTAACTCGATCTGATGGGAGGTCGCCGTCAGGTTGGAGAGAGCAGGATTCGGGTGATCTCCGCACGAGCAGCAACGAAAGCGGCGCCAGACCAAACAGCAACGCGAGGCCGACTGTCCACCAGGATGTGCGCCAGCCGGTTTTGATTACCATCGCGCCTATGAGAGGGAACGCCAACATAAAGCCCACACTTAGTACAACTGTGTATGCAGCCATCGCGAGGTTGAGCCGACGCACAAACCACTTGCCAACTATGGTTATACTGACGACCGAGAGAGCGCTCTGTCCCAGTCCGCGAGTGAGTGTGATGAGTATGGCTATGACAAACACCTCTCTTGCAGCACTCATTGACAGGACCACCGTTGCGAGTGCGAGGGTGACGAAGGTCAGGACAACCCGGCTGCCATAACGATCAATCAACCTTCCCACACCGAGACAGAAAAGCGCGCCAATCAGGGTCGCCCAAAGGTTGATGCGGGCAAAGGCCACCCGATCGATTTGCAGGTCGACAAGCAGTGGTTCGGTTATTAGTCCCAGACCCTGCGTCCGGCCCGGAAGAGTTCCCACCATGGCGAGCGCCGCCACAACGAGGTTGACCCATCCGTAATAAAACGGCAGGGCGACCGGTGTAACTGGGGAACTACGCATGTCGGAGTTCAACGAGTCCATGTTTAGTTGTCACCGAGCGTTACTTGAGTGCGGGTGGGCCATTGCCTCGCGATCAGGATCCATGTGAGACACAAGGTGGCGCATATGCAGAGCCCAACCCAGCGCACAATGCCATCCTCAAAAACAACCGTTGCATTGAAGATGATGAAAACTAAGAACCCGTGCCAAACGGCCACCAGTGGCCAGGGCCGGCTACGGTAAGAATCTGGTCCACTCAGCCACCACCAGGCGATGTCTACAACCCAGGCGATCAGGAGAATGTAGTTGATAAGAAGACCTCCGCCCCAGTTGAGACCAAATACCTCTTCGGTTTGCCGAGCAGTATCACGATACGCGGATTCGTGACTCCAACCGTGGTAGAACTGAAATGCGCAAATTATGTGGACAATGAGGCTGGCGCAGGCAGTTGTCCATGCAACTCGTGCTGCCGCGTCCCACCGGGATTTTCTTCCTGGCAGAGCGAAGCTGACACAGCCAAACGTGTAGGCCGCGATGGTAATCCAAATAGTGCTTCTGGTTAAAAACTCTCCGGCGCCCATCTCTGATCAACTTGAACTTGCGCTGGTTTTACCGCGGCGGCGAATGCACGACGCCAGTCACGATTCTAAACCCAGAAAGGCTCGCATGCGATCCAACTCCGCCCCAAGTTCGCGCTTGAAGGCGCGATCGCGCGGGGGCGATTCGACGTAGCCGAACTCAGACTTGAGCTCACCATTCTTCACTGAGAGGTTGGCCCATCCAATCACGCGGTCGCGCCAAACGAGCGGCATAGCGTAATAGCCGAGTTTGCGTTTAGGCGCGGGTGTGTAGGCTTCGAAGCGGTAAACCCAGCCCCACAACAACTCGAAACGCGCGCGGTCGTGCACCACCGGATCAAAAGGCGCTAGCAACCGCACAGTGTCCTGCGGCGTACGGTCCTTCGCATTCTCATCTGCGGGCCAATACCAATCGACGC
>JAIVJP010000178.1 GCA_020199975.1 Acidobacteriota bacterium | reverse complement strand
TCGCCAATCCCTTCAAGAATCAATCGGACACCGCGAGCAATCGTCTCCAGATCCACGAACGCCTGGTTTTTGCTGCGCGAATCTCGAGCTCTCATATCTTCCGAAAACTTTGTGGCCATTTAGGAACCCCCCGCCGAAAAGCCGCAACGAGAAGTACTCTTGACCGACCTTGAGTATTGAACCGTTTATCCCCGGTCTGGCTTCTGTAGCGCAAAGGCCAATCGCGCGGCGCTCTCAACTACTCGCAACGGAACTCTCGCCCTTAGCGCTGCTTCCCGGCATTGTTCGTATTCCGGCATCTCGTTTACTACGTTCCCGTTTAACCGCCCTACTTTAACATCAATAGGCCCATACTGCGTTTCCACTCGCACAAACTCCCGATCCAGAGCGCGTCGCTCCACTTCGTAGCTGCGAACACCGAGCGTGGTTGTTTCTGCAAAGAGCATCGCGGAGAGCTTATCTTTGCTCTCAATGCGACAAAGAACGGACAACAACACGCCTGGGCGATCCTTCTTCATCTGAATGGGCGTGAAATAGCAGTCAAGCGCGCCCATCTCTAAAGCTCGCTCCATCACATGACCAAAAACCTGGGGCGACATGTCGTCAACATTCGTCTCGATTATCCAAAGTCGTTCTTCGTTGGTGGTCTGAACCTCACTCTCTCCGATCAAAACGCGCAAGACGTTAGGAAACTTCTCGTATTGACGCTTGCCGGCGCCATAGCCTGTCCGCTGCAGCTCCATTTTCGGAAGTGGTCCATACTCGCTGCATACGGTCGCGATAATGGCTGCTCCGGTCGGCGTGACCAGTTCACCTTTAATGTCCGTTGAGTAAACCGGCGCGCCTGTCAACAACTCGGCAACCGCCGGCGGAGGAACCGGAAAACGACCATGATCCATTTGAACTGAACCCCCACCCAAGTGCAGCGGCGAGCAAACAAACCGCTCGATACCTGCCAGATCGAAACAGATCGCTGCGCCTACTACATCGATAATTGCATCCAGCGCCCCAACTTCATGAAAGTGCACGCGCTCCACCGGCTCGTTGTGCACATTAGCTTCGGCCTGGGCCAGGCGTGAGAACACTTTCGCTGCGCGGTCTTTCACTCCGGCAGATAGTTGCGAATCGTAAATAATCTTCAGAATGTCGCTTAGGTGTCGATGAGCGTGTTCGTGGGCAGTTTCAACCCGCGCGTACGTGGCGCTGATTCCCGATCGGTCGACCGTCTGAAACTCAATTGAGTAACCCTGCACATTGAGGAGCGCGAGTTGGCCCAGGAGTACCTGCGGCTCAACGCCCGCGGCGATCATCGCGCCCAGGATCATGTCGCCGCTAGCGCCGGCAAAACAGTCGAAGTAGAGGGTTTTCATTGAATCGGTATCTACTCACCAAGAGGACGGCTAAAGCCTCGCTAATTTGCAGGTCAGGAAAGCGGACCCTGTCCCCGCTCTTACGACGAATATAAAACTCGTTTAGACCAATAACTCAATCAATTCTCACGCTCCAAACGAGCTCCCTCACATGGCCCGCAAATGGTCGAACCTCGATCTTCCAGGCGCTGCTAGGTGGCCTTCAAGCTTGAGGCGGGGACAGCCTTCCTTACCCTGCAAGTTACCGCAGGTCCTTTTTGGGTTTTCACACAGTCTCTGACCCGAGTCGGGAGAGCAATGGCAACACTTCGCCCGCCCTTCCCATCAACAACTCGTCACACAGATCCGAAAGCGGTGTTTTTTCCGCGTTCACCTCGCAAACGAAAGCCCCGGCGACGTGGGCAATCTCCGGCAGACCGGCCGCAGGATACACAAGACCGGACGTTCCTATTACAAAGCAGAGTTCACAGTTTGCGGCGGCCGCCGCGGCCTGTTCAAAAGCACCGGCCGGGAGTATCTCTCCAAACAACACAACATCAGGACGGACCGGATCACCACAGTCAAGACATGCGTCGGCAGGTGGCTGAGATGAAAGCCCTTCCACACCGCAGTGTTGCCGCCGCCACGAAACGTGGGTACTCCTGACTCCGCGGATACTCCTGCGCCCGTCAACACCAAGACACGCTTGGCGTTCAAGAACCGCCGGCGCAGTTTGTCAGAGATGGATGGCTCCGTCTCAAATTGCATGGATGGTTCGATGGTAACAGAGCGCGGGCGAAAGGTGTCAAGCAAGTGATGCGAACAGGTGAATGAACTACGAAATCGCACCCCTGCTTCAGAACCTCTCGCCATCCGCTCGCTCTACTGTAACCGCTGGGTTATACTTTGCGCTTTTGCGAAACACGGACCTGCGACACTGAGTGACCCGTGACCCTGATCGATCTTCAGAACAGAATAAAGCAGCGACTCCAGGAGGCCGCATTGGAGTTATTTAGCCTGTCGGTGGAACAGGTCAGCGCTGAGACTCCCCCGAAACCGGAGTTGGGCGATCTGGCCTTTCCTGTTTCCTTTGAGCTCGCAAAACTGATCAAACAAACTACCGGCACCAAAGTCGCTCCGCGGGCCATTGCGGAGCAGTTGAAAGAGAAGCTCGCTGCAGACGAAGTAATATCTCGGATCGAGGTAGCCGGCGCCGGCTACTTAAACATCTTCTTTGACCGGGCCCAACTGCTGTCGGTTTTCGCGGCGGTACTGCCTCCAGCAATTGACCACGCGACCATTGAATCTGTCTCAAGCCGACCTAAACAAATGGTCGAGCACACCAGCATCAATCCCAATAAAGCCGCGCATATCGGTCACGTGCGCAACGCAGTGCTCGGCGATACTTTCGTGCGCATTCTCAAAGCTGCCGGCAACGCAGTGGAGGTTCAGAATTACATCGACAACACGGGCGTCCAGGTCGCGGATGTGGTCGTCGGGTTTAAACACATCGAACGGATGACGCTCGATGAGATCAAGAACCTCGACCGTTCTCTTCCCGAAGATCGCCCGTTTGATTACTACTGCTGGGACCTCTACACGAAGGTGGGGTTGTTTTATCGCGATGACGATCCTAACGGACAGCCGAACCCGGAAAAGCTAAAACTACGGACGGACATTCTTCATGCCCTCGAGCAAGGAAACAATCCCACGGCTGAACTCGCCGACTACGTTGCCACCAGAAACGTCGAATGCATCCTCGATACGATGGAACGACTGGGCATTCGTTACGACTTGCTCGCGCGTGAGTCTGAGATTCTTTACCTGCACTTTTGGGATCGAGCTTTCCAGCTTATGAAAAGCGCCGGCGTGATCCGGTTGGAAACCGAAGGTAAAAACAAAGGCTGCTGGGTAATGCCTTTTGAGTCACACACCGGCACGGACGAGCACGAGGCCGATAAGATCATCGTGCGTTCAAACGGGACGGTTACTTACACCGGCAAAGACATCGCCTACCAACTCTGGAAGCTGGGCCATCTGGGTCTTGATTTCAGTTACAAACCTTTCCGCAAATATGCCGACGCTCAAGTAGCGTGGGTAACGACGACGGAGCCGAATTCGGAAACGCTCCCGGAGGTGCCCCGTCCGAATTTCGGCGGCGGGGTTACTGTCTACAACGTTATTGATTCGCGTCAGTCGTATCCGCAGGAGATCGTGGCCCGTGGGGTTGCCGCCTTGGTGCCTGAGTTAGGGAAAGACGCGAGTGTGCACCTGGCTTACGAGATGGTAGCCCTGTCGGCCAGCGCTTGCGCTGAGTTGGGTATTAAGCTGAGCAATGAGGATCGCGCTAAGCCTTATATCGAGATGAGCGGTCGCAAAGGTTTGGGCGTCAAGGCTGATGACCTAATTGACCGGCTGGAGGCCGACGCGTTGCGCGAGGTTGAGGCACGCCATCCGGAACTTACCGCTGAGGAGAAAGCGTCCACCGCTAACGAGATTGCCGTGGGCGCGCTGCGTTATTTTCTTTTGAAGTTCACGCGCAACTCCGTCATCGCGTTTGATTTCAAAGAGGCGCTTTCATTCGAAGGCGAGACCGGTCCCTATTGCCAGTACGCGGCGGTGCGCGCAAGTTCCATCTTTCGAAAACTTGACCGTGAGTCGCATGTGGTTGCTGAAAGACTTATTCAGCGCGCAGCAGGGCGGAAAGGTTTGACGAGGTCGTCGCCCAGTGTGCGGCAGCTGCTGAGCCGGCAAGTCTGGCAAAATACACTTTTAACCTGGCGCGGGCCTTCAACCTTTTCTATCACCGGCATCGAATCATCGCCGAGGAGGACCGGACGAAAAAAGCGGTCTTGATAATCGCAGCTGACATCGCGCGGCGCCAGTTGACCTCGGCGCTGGCGACATTGGGAATAAATGTCCCCGAGAGGATGTAGTCCTGTTAGTGTCACTTCGTGTGATTGCGGGGATCGTATCAAACGCTCCGTTTGGTTTGGCTGCCACTCCGCTCAACACTATCGCCTGAACTGTACATTTAATAAAAGCTGAGAGTATAAGAGAAGACATGCTGATCGTTATGAAAGCGGACGCGACCGACCATCAAATTGAGGCGGTGGTGCGTGTAATTGAGGAGCTGGGTTACCAGCCCCATCCAATGCCTGGAGCCACCTGCACGGCCATCGGCATTACCGGCAACCAGGGATCCGTTGATCCTTCTCACTTCGAAACGCTTCCCGGAGTCGCCGAAGCAATTCGCGTTAGCAAGCCCTACAAACTGATAACGCGGGATCTCCGACCGGAGAATACCACCGTACGCATAGGAGACGCGGCCATCGGCGGAGACGAGTTAGCAATCATTGCCGGCCCTTGCGCAATCGAGAGCCGAAATCAGGGGTTTGTTGTCGCCGAGGCCGTACGACGAAGCGGCGCGCGATTTTTTCGTGGCGGCGCATTTAAACCAAGAACTTCGCCTTACGCGTTCCAGGGATTGGGCGAGGAAGGGTTGAGAATTCTTGCGGAGATTCGTGAAGCCTACGGTCTTAAGATCGTAACCGAGGCTTTGGATGAAGCGGGCGTCGATCTTGTTGAGCGATATGCCGACGTCATTCAGATCGGAGCACGCAGCATGCAAAACTTCTCACTGCTGCGACGCGTGGGGCGCTCGCCTTTGCCTGTGCTACTGAAACGTGGACTTTCGGCCACTCTCGATGAATGGCTGCTGGCTGCCGAGTACATCATGGCTGAAGGTAATTATCGCGTTGTTCTTTGCGAACGTGGCATCCGCACCTTTGCCCAGCACACGCGCAATACTCTCGACCTGGCTGCGATACCCGCCGTGAGACGCATTTCTCATCTGCCGGTTATTGTCGATCCCTCACACGGTACCGGAAAGAACTTCATGGTTACCCCGCTGGCGCGTGCCGGTGTGGCTGTTGGAGCGGATGGTCTGATCGTTGAAGTTCACAACCAGCCTGACCGCGCGCTCTCCGACGGTGCTCAAGCGCTGACACTGGAGCAATATGAACAGCTGGTGAGCGAAGTGCGAGCGATCCACGAAGTGATAGCACCGGCCGCGGTGACCTGAGCGTTTTCTCTCGTTCGCGCAGCCAGCTATCCAGCAAGAATGCTGGCCAGATCCTTTGAAAAGGCCGAACGCCCAGATCCGCTTTGCTCTCTCGAGCACTTGTAAGCAAAGAATCCACGTTACGCGCGAAGCGAACGTCGACGCCTAGGTGTTCTGCTGTGGTGCGGATCTTCGATATGAAGAACATGTCGTCAACGGCTGCTATGACAGTGCGACTCATAAGTCTAATATAGTCGGCGATGGCAACGAATGAGAAGATTCCAGTTCCCGCTTTCCTTGATTCACCTGAAATCGAATTTGGCGCAACCGTTCCGCGGAAGACCGGCTTGGATACTCCGTCACGACTGATAATTGCTTCTTACAACATTCGATACGCAGTGGGCCAGTTCCTAATTTCCTCTGGTCTCCTGCGCAAGGCCGGCTTCAACCTGCCGGGCAATCGTTCCCAAATAGTGGGCGAGAACATCCGTCTCGCAGCACGCGCTTTCTCAAAAGGATCACGATTACCGCCGGTCGACATTCTATCACTGCAGGAAGCCGATAAAGGGACGTTGCGCACCGGAGGCCATCATGTGGCGCGCGAACTGGCCGAGCAACTGCAAATGTCCTGGGTGCACGCGCCCGCCGGAATTCCCCGAGGCATCGAACCGAAGGACCGTCAATGGTGGCTCGATTTCGAAGAACAGATTGGACTTCAAGATCCGGGTGACACTGGCGTGGCACTGCTTAGCGATTTTGCCATGGACGATGTGACGCGTATTGATCTTCCCTGGACCGAGTGTCCCTGGCGTCCCCGGCTTTCGGTCGGAGCTTCGGTAAGAGTCGGCTCCGAGACTATTCGCATATTCAATTCACATATAGATCCGCATTCAGCTGCCGATGGGCAACTGGAACAACTCGAAGTGGTCCTCGATCACGCCGGCAAGTTCGGGGGACCCACAGTGGTGCTCGGCGACTTCAATACTCTGTCACGCGGGAAGTGTACCGAAACCCGGCGTCTGCTTGAGTCTCGCGGCTACTCGACGCCGTTTCCAACGGGAACGCCGACCTGGAGCGGGGCGGGACTACGTTTGCACGCAGACTGGATCTTTGTACGTAACCTGGAACCTTTAAGTGTTTCGGACCACTGGCCCATTTGGGTGGAGCTTGCGTTGTGATTGCCGATTGCCAATTGCCGATTTCTTCGTCCAATCCGAGCGTTGATTTCAGACCATAATCCAAGAGCGTCGATAATGGAAACCACCAGCCTCACCATCGCAGTAATCTTGGCAGCTAGCCCTTCTTCCAATCGGCAACTGGCAATCGGAAATCGGCAATGATGAAGATCTCCAGCCGTGACAATCCCCTTCTCCGCCAGGCGCGTTCCGTGCGCGATGGTAAGACCAACGACTTGATCTTTGTCGAAGGGTTACGGCTGGCGGAGGAGGCGCTGCATTCGGGACTGAAAATTGAAGCCGTCATCTACTCCGATGAGGTTGCCAAAAAAGAAAGGGCCGCACATTTCCTCGAGGCAGTCGCTTCATTTTGTAACCGCATGGCCTCGGTCAGTGAGAAGCTGTTGGCGACAATCTCGTATACCAAAACTCCCCAGGGGATCATTCTCCTGGCGAAGCAACCTGAATCCGGAAAAGGCAAATTAGAAATGGCGGGAGGGCGTACCCCCTTGTTAGTGATCCTGCACGGCATCAACAATCCCGTAAACGTGGGGGCGATCATGCGAAGTGCGGAGGCCGCAGGTGCAACGGGCGTGATCACCACTGCCAACACGGCTGACCTATTCTCCTCTAAGTCGTTACGTGGGGCCATGGGCTCGGCTTTCCGGTTGCCGATTTGGAGAGGTGCAAGTTACGGCGATGCTCTCAACTGGTGCGCCGCGCACAACATCAAGACCGTCTGCGCGGACGTGAAAGCTAGCGCCCTCTACACTGATATAAACTGGACAACACCCAAGGCTTTGATTATTGGCCCCGAATCAACTGGACTCAGCCTCGAAGACGTGGCCGCTGCTGATGAAGCTGTCAGGATAGGAATGCACGGTGAGGTGGAAAGCCTGAATGTCGGAGTCGCCGCCGGAATCCTGCTTTATGAGGCGGCCCGGCAAAGGCGTTGACGTTACGGAGAGTTACAAGCACAGACGCTAACTTGCAGGCGAGGAAGGGGGCGCGCTGCGCGCCCCCTGCTCACCCTTTTCACTTCCATCGAAGCCAGCCCAAATAGAAGCTCAATGCCACAAACCGAGTATGACGCCATAGAGCGTAAATTGCGCCACGTGATACCCGGCATCTATCAGGAACAGCTTGAACGTCCGATTTGCAAATTGGTAATTGATGCCGAACGAGGTCGCGACCCAGCAGGCACCAATAGCCAAGCCGTCGCGAACGGCAGTGTTCAGTGCCGGATTCCGTCCCAGAAACAAGGCAAACACTGTCGCTGCAATTACTGAGAATAGAAACGAGACTGCGAATACGATCGCGCCATGCCCCTTCTTCGGCTGATCGTAACTGACGCCGGCTTCACGCGCCCAAATCTTGCCGAATAGAGCCGACGAATACCAGAGTCCGCCCAGAAAGAAAGCGGAGGCGGCCGCGACAAGCACTGCAAGAAAGTTGACCTGTGCCATGTACATTCCTCCTTTAACTCAACGGCGAGCAGGAAATGCGCAAGACTTTATCTGGCGGTCAAATGAAAATGCAAATTTCTTTGGGCTGGGTGTTGACCCAGAGTTGAAGCAACCCTGACTCCAATTTGCGAACGCTTTTCAGCGTAATTCAAGATTCACCTTCCGGGCGTCAGTCGAATTAGGCCTGTGGCGTCACGTACCAGGATGTCCCCGCCAAGTAGAACAGGCATGGCCCAGGTCGCGGCATCAGCAACGTCGTAACGACGCTCTACCTCAAACGTTTTGGTGGCCCGCCGCGCTATAATCAGGTCCGCGCCATTGGTGAGAAAGATGA
>JAIVJP010000177.1 GCA_020199975.1 Acidobacteriota bacterium | reverse complement strand
ACGCCAACCGCCGCTGGTGGCGGCCAACCCAATAATGCCGCCCAGGATCGGACCGATGCAGGGAGTCCATCCGGCAGCAAAAGCAATCCCGAGCGTGAACGAGCCCAGCATTCCGCGCGGCTTCTCGTCAGAAAAGAAACGGGTGTCTTTGTAGAGCGTGGAAATTTTCAACAAACCGATAAGCTGAAGGCCAAAGGCGATGATGATCATTCCGCCGATGATCCTTACCCAGGGGTTGCTGGTGATTGCGGCGCCAACAAATCCGGCCGTAGTTCCCAACGCCACGAAGATGATCGAAAGCCCCACATTAAAAGCCAATGAATTTAGCATCACGGCCCGCCGTGCACCTGACTGCGTTCCACCCTCTTTGAGCCGATCGATACTGACGCCCGACATCAGTGATACGTAGCCAGGAACGAGTGGCAAAACGCAGGGCGAGAGAAATGAAAGAATTCCCGCAAGAAAAGCGATGCCGATGGTGATGTTTGAACCTTCCATTCTGTCTTATGACCTTTCCGGCCACCACAGGTCGCGGGCTCCACTCTATTTCGGTCGATTATACGGCCAGGCGACGCTAAGGCGTTACTCCCGCCGCCCTCTTTCAGTGGCTTACCGCCCTCTTTTTCAGCCAGAGCTTCAGATTAGATTGAAAGCGCGGTGGTTGGGAGGTGTCTGCCGGCAAACCGATTGGCGCGGGCCATGGCTTCGGCGGGTGTAATAACCACCTTTGCGGCTTCGATGTTTGTGACCGAGCCGCCTTCAATCGTATTTGGCCAGGCGTACCCCGCTAACCTTCACAACGTTCAACCATCGGACCTTGGCGCTACTTCCGCCACTCAAATCGAGTGCGCTAGTCGTCAGTCTTTATTAGAGCTATCTGCTTTTGGAGTAATCACCTCGGCCGGCTTAGACTCAGCGAGCAGCACCTTGATCATTTTCCCAAGCGCAGTTGTCTCTGACTCATGAGCACCCAGCGCGATGAAACGCGCTCGGCCGCGGCGGTCGATCAAAAACGACATGGGCAGCGAAAAGACTCCGTAATTTAGATCGTTTATCGGCGAGTCTGCTACGACAAACCCATAAGGCAACCGGTTCTTCTTCTTGAACTCGCGAAGATAGGCTAGCTCCTCCGCGCGAGTAAGTCGTCGACCATCGACCTGACCGTAATAGTTTGTCACACCAAGTATCACCAAACCTTGATCTTTGTAAGTTTCGTGCCATCCCTGCAGTTTGGGAAAGGTATAGCGACAGGGTCCGCACCAGGGCGCCCAGAAATCCAACAAGACGACTTGCCCGCGCAGCTCCGAAAGGCTGGTTGGTTGTTGGTCTATCCATTCGGTGCCGATGATCTCTGGCGGGGTCGTGGCTTCGCTGCTGCTTCCTGTTTTCTCCAGCACCTTGAGGAGATCTGCCGACGGATCCAGGCTGGCAAGCCGTACCCGCGCCATCTTATTTAGATTGCCGGACGGCAATGAGACTGAAAGCCTAACCAGGTCTTGCAGGACCGCGAGGGCGGCCTCTTGCTTATTCAGCTTTTCCAAGGCGTCGGCAAGAAACGATGCCGACTTGAACAGCCATTCATCTCGCTTGAAGCCGGTAAGTTTCTTCGACTCCATAGCGAGCGTCGCTGCCCTTACCATTCCCTTAGCGTGCTTAGCCATGCGTTCATAGTCTTTCGCAGTGTGAAAAGCATCGGTAAGCAGCGTTTCCATCCCGTAGAGCTCGTCGAGGTTTTGTGGTTGGGTCTCTACATAAGCTTCCACCACACTTTCTGCTTCGGGCAGCAGGTTCCTCTTGATGGCATGCAGTACCACCACGGCGCGCGCTACCTGCGGCTTCTCTCCGGCCGGACTGCTGGCAGTGAAACTGCGCATTGCCTTGAGGGCAGCATCCGAGTTGCCAGATAGATGATGCAGCATGCCCAGGTAGTAACGATCTGTTTCCCCAACATCGCCTCGCGCTTCAAGCACAGCGGCGTTGCGCGCGGCAAGATCTTTCAGCTCCTGTTTGGTCGTGGCATCCAGTTTTGGATCGTACGCGAGCCTCCGTTTGTTGAATTCAGCAAACTTCTTATCGAGATAGTTACTCGCTTCTTCATACAAGGCCTGAGCAGTTCGCGTGTCGGGCGGGATCGCCGGCAATTCCGGGACTTGGCCGTCCTGGGCAAAGCCAGACGACGGCGCCAGCAGGGTGCAAGCAAAGACTACAACCAGAAATCTCAGGCAGTGAGCATTCATCAGAAAGCGGGGCATTGGTTCACGGGTCATCGGTTCACGCCCACAATGGCAAAACGATCGGGACCAAAAGCATTAAGGCCCGGCGAAACGACATTATCCACTATCGCGCCGGCAATCAACTCTCCGGTGATCGGTGCCAGCAGAATACCGTTGCGATAGTGTCCGGTTGCGAACACCAAGCCCTGAATTTCCGCACAGGGTCCAAGCACCGGCAAACTGTCCTGGGCACGCGGACGCAAACCCGCCCAGACACCGATTAGCGGCAGATCTGAAATCCGCGGCGAAATTTCCAGGGCGTTAGACAAGATTGAATGAACTCCGGAAGCTGTCACCTCTTTATCGAAGCCAGCCTGTTCCGTAGTTGATCCTGCAAGGACGCGGCCATCCCGCCGTGGCACAAGATACCCCCGCGGGCTGTAGATAACGTGACGTGCAATGCTGCGCCTGGAGCCCGTTGCGTCAAAGCAAACCATTTGCCCCTTAACTGGTTCGATGCGCGGATTCGGCGAGGCTGCGTGCAGGATCTTGATAAAGGAACTCCACGCGCCCCCGGAAACTACGATTTTCCCGGTGCCAACGAAGCCACGTGAAGTCTCCGCACTTTCGATTCTTCCACGGTTGATTCGGACTGATTCCACAGTCGTGCCCGTCATGAGCTGCACACCCAGCTTTTCGTTGGCAGCGATTAACGCGCTCAGCAGGCGGCGGTTCTCGACCTGAATATCGTTGGGAAACTTCAAAGCTCCGAGGACACTTTCAGAAATGCAAGGCTCCAGAGTCTGCGCGTCGGTTGAGTTGAGCTTTTGGACGGTCAGTCCAGCGCGGACTTGCCAGTCATAGCGGTGCTCGATCCGTCTCTGATCGTGTTCGGTGAAAGCCAGGTAAAGCGTTCCGGTCCGATGGAGTTCGCTGTCTATTCCCGTCTCTTCGCGCAACGCCGCGGCAAAAGTAGGGTACATATCGCGGCTCTGGCAGCAAAG
>JAIVJP010000176.1 GCA_020199975.1 Acidobacteriota bacterium | reverse complement strand
CGTCCACCCACTGCCCCGCCGAGAGGTCTCCGCCACACAGGACGCGCGCAACCTTGCCGCTGACGTGCAGGTCGTACTCGCTCATGTAGCCGCCCTGCTGCATGATGTAGAGACCCGCGCGGAGCGCCGCCAGCGCGTCGCGTCCCGCCGCGTAGCAGGTCCTACCGCGCGGGGGCGCGGCGTAGCCGGCGGCGGCGAGTTCGATCACTAAACGCTTGGCCTCTGCTATCTGATAGTCCCGATTCATCACGATCTGATCGGCATCGGTGAGAAAACCGAAAGAGCGAGCTTCCGCCGCGCTCGTCGAGATCTTCACCGTCGCAATCGTTTGCAGCGCCTGTTGCAGGAATGGCAGAGGGTCAGCGCTCGTCAAACGCATCGCGGGCGAGACGATTCGGCGCACCAACTCCTTGCAGCCGCCCGCGCCTGGGATCAGCCCGACTCCGACCTCGACCAGCCCCATGTAAGTCTCCGCCGCCGGGACGGCGCGCCCCCCGGCCAGCGAGACTTCACAGCCTCCGCCGAGCGTGCGACCCGCGGGCGCGGTCACGATGGGCTTGGAGCAGAAGCGCACGGCTATCAAAGCGTCCTGCATCTCACGCACGCCACGCTCAATCGCAGCGAAGCCGCCCGCGCCGGATGCCCCCGCGAGGTTCGCGCCGACCGAGAAGTCCCCGCCCTCGTTGCCTACAACCATGCCGACCCAGTCCTTCGTTTCAACCTCCTCGACCGCCTCGCGCAGCATGTTCTTAATGTCTTCGTCGAGCGTGTTCATCTTGGTGTGAAACTCAAGACAGACCACGCCGTCGCCGAGGTCAATCAGGCTCGCGCCCTTGTTCTCGCGCACCACGCGCCCGGCGGCCTTCAACGCGCGCAACTTGATCTTGCGCTCGTCTAAAGCTTCGGCGCTGTAAGTTTTGCGCGCCGGGTCGTAGTAACTCAACAGCCCGTTGTCGGAGCGGTAGAAGCTTTCGTGCTCGGCGGCGAGCATCTCTTTGACCCACGGCGCGACCTCGTTCCCGTTCGCCTCCATCGCTTCGGCAGTCTTGCGCAGGCCAAGCGCGTCCCACAACTCGAACGGCCCCAGCTCGTGCGAGTAGCCCCAGCGCATGGCCTTGTCCACGTTAACGATCTGGTCGGTGATTTCGGGGATGCGCCGCGCGGCATAGGCCAAAGTGTTGTAGACGACGTGACGCGCGAGCGCGCCCGCCTTATCGTCCTGCGCCAGCACGAATTCGAGCCGCTTGGCGAGCGCCTTGATCTTCATCGCCTCCCTTATGGATGGGATTTCGGGTTCTCGTCGCGCGCGGTATTCCATCGTTTCGAGGTCGAGCGTGAGGATGTCGCCCTTCACGCCCCGCGGCGGCTTTTTGTAAAACCCCTGCCCGGTCTTGTCGCCCAAACGTCCGCGCTCCATCTGCGTCGTGCGCAGGGTGCCGAGATTCTGGTTGCGCAAGACTTCGCGCGACTCATCGTGTTCGATCAATTCGTAGAGGTTCGCGCCGACCGCGCTGGACACATCAAGGCCGACCAAATCTTGCAGGCGGAACAGGCCGGTCTTCGGGCGACCGATGAGCGGGCTCAGGACAGCGTCGGCCTCTTCGATGGTGTATTTGTTTTCCAGCAAGAAGCCGAGTGTCGAGGCGCCCAGGACCGAACCCAAGCGGTTGGCGATGAAGTTCGGCGTGTCCTTGCAGACGACGACGCCTTTGCCGAGGCGCCGTTCGGCGAAGTCGGTCATGAACTCGATGACCTCAGGCTTCGTCTCCCGCGTCGGGATCACTTCGAGCAGCTTCATGTAGCGCGGCGGGTTGAAGAAGTGCGTGCCGAGAAAGTGGGCCTTGAAATCCGGCGAACCTTCGGCGGCGATGGCGGCAATCGGCAGCCCCGAAGTGTTGCTGGAGACGATGCTGTGCGGCTTTCTCACGCGCTCGATGCGCGCCATCAACTCTCGCTTAGGTTGCAACTGCTCGACGATGACTTCGACGATCCAGTCACCTTCTCCGACCCACTCAAAATTGTCTTCGAGGTTTCCGACGGTCACTAACTGCGCTGCCTCCGGCATGAAGAACGCGGCTGGCTTCGATTTCTTCAAGCGTTCGAGCGAGGCGTTCACGATCCGGTTGCGCACCTGCGGGTGATCTATGTTGAGTCCACGCTGCTCTTCTTCGGGCGTTAATTCTTGAGGTGCGATGTCGAGTAGGTAGACGGGGATTCCGGCGTTCGCGACATGCGCGGCGATGCCGCCGCCCATCGTCCCCGACCCGATGACCACCACACGGTTGATTGCGTAGCTCATTGATTCTCCGATATCTCAGGTCAGTACCGCCTGCGGTAGCGGGCGGGTGGCGACAGCACTGAAACCAGCCCGCTACCCAGACTGTTTGAAAACTCCTGTCACAGCGCCAAAGGCGCGAAATGTAATAGCCTGGGCCATCGGCCCAGGTGGGACCGTTAAAGCTTCTTAGCGCTGAAAGCGCGAAATGATGTTGGAGGCAGCGCAATCACTCTACTATTTTCGGTCGACACTTCCTATTTCGCGCCCTTCAGCGCTTCCAAATTCATGGACCCTTAACCTAGGGCG
>JAIVJP010000175.1 GCA_020199975.1 Acidobacteriota bacterium | reverse complement strand
CACATAAACATAGTCTTGCTCGTGCGCGCGAGTTCACGCAATTTCTCGATTCCTTGTCTGAACTCCACTGTTTCCATGTGATCGGCATACGCCCGAAATGACGGGTTCCGCAACGCAGTATTCTTCGAATCTGGAGAAGGCCGACGTCTGCCGCCAAGAGCTAGGAGGTGGTGATAGGTAATTCCCTCGCTCGCCAGGGATTCCGATAACTCGGAGCCGTTGAACTGGGGATATCGCCGCGATCCGGGAAAACTCCTAACGTCCACCAGAGTGTTGATTTGATGTCCCTTGAGAATATGGATGAAGTCGGCGCCGGCGCGCGTAGAATGTCCGATCGTCCAGAGCGTTGGCCATTGCGATTCCACCTGTGACATCTCACTAACCTTCCACGTGGTCTTGAATGATCGCCTTGGGTCGGAGCTAATAAGAAACTTCAACTGTCTGCTTGCCGACCTCTGAAGTGTTACGTCAATCAATCCAAACGGTGCGGCACCTCTTACCGCGCTACTCCGACGCTCAGGTAAAACCTTAAAGATAACCATCAAGCTTGAACCGTCCACGTTTCGCCAGCAGCGGCTTCCATAAGTCACCCAGCCGGCGTATGCGAGCGGGAACGTTGTCTATGCGGAAGTCCTCGATCTTGATTCCCCGCTCGAGCTCGCTCCAAGTCACTGGAGTTGAAACTGAAGCCCGAGGTCTTGGTCTGACCGAGTAGATCGAAGCCAGGGTACGGCCCCAGGAGTTCTGGTTGTAGTCGACCAATACCCTTCCCTTGGGTCTCTTAGAAACCTGATAGACGGCCGTCAACAGCTCCGGCGCCTGCACGGCAAGTGCATGAGCGAACTCTTTGGCGAAGCCCCACACCTGTTTCTGGGTCGGACCACGTACGATGGGAACGTAAACATGGATCCCTTTCGAGCCGGTAGTCTTGGTATAACAGGGAATCTTGAGAGACTCGAGGGCTTCTCTGATGAGCAGTGCCGCCTCCACAACTTTCTCAAAATTCGCCTCTGGCACTGGGTCTAAATCAAAGTGCAGATAGTCCGGCCGGTCCACATCGTCGCACCGCGCATACCACTGATTCAGGTCGATGCAGCCAAGATTAATAAGCCAGAGCAATGAGGGAACGTCTTGAATCATTGGGAAATCGATGGTGTTTCCCGACGAATGTTCAATACTGCAGATCTCAATCCAGCCCGGGCGCGGCTCAGGGGCGCGCTTCATAAAGAAGAACTCACCAGCCGCGCCATTCGGGTACCTCTTCATCACCATTGCCCTGTCGACCAAATGCGGGAGTAGGGCGGGCGCGACGTCAGCGTAGTATTGGATAAGATCACGCTTTGTGATTCCCAACTCGGGCCAGAACAACTTCTTAAGGTTTGTCAGTTTGACGATTCGACCATCGAAGTCCAGCTCAACTCCCAGCGCATCTGTAGGAATATTAACTGTCGATGCTTTTGCCGAAGCCTTGCGGGTACGTGGTGCTCTCCGGATTTTTGCCGGGTGATACTCACGCGTGGCGGGTTTAGCTCTCGGCATCTCTTAATGTGAAACCTGAAGGGTTACTCGTGTTTAGGCGGCAATCCGGAACGGCAGGGCGAGATGGCTCCAGAGATTGCATTAGTTAACGTATCACCTGAGGTCTACTGCGTAGTTAACCACGGCGTTCACTCCCCGAAGATATCCTCAATCTCTTTCTCAATAGCGCGCAGTCCTTTCATTAAAACCTCGCGGTGCGCGTTATGCCTAGCCCGTTCCAGCTGTTCCAACATTCTTGACCGTGAGAGCTTCAGAGACTTCAGTCTCTGCAGGCGAACGCGAGCTTCGAGGGGCAACCTCACCTCTCGTTCGTTGGCGGACAACCGCTGATTCCCTTCCTCGACCTGGTCCTCGAATGATTTACCCCATCCGATAGCCACGTTCAGATTCTCCACTCAAATAGACGCGTCAAGTCCCGCGCCCGTTGCAATACTTCAATCCTGAGATTTCGGGAAATCAAATGACAGTGCCGTCCTTAACGACGGCATTCTTCGGAACGATGATGATTCCATCACGAATATAGAAAGATCCACCTTCACCATCCGCGTTAGGAATTCCCTCCTCGTTCAGCAGGCGCGCGTTGCTCCCGATGCGAGCGTTCTTATCAATAATAGCCTTCTTGATACTGGTGCCCTCTCCGACTCCAACCCTCGGCAATCCGGCGGCCAAATCAGCATGCATCTCTTCAATCGTTTGGTAATAATCGGCGCCCATCATGAAAGAGGCGTCGAGATGAACACCTTTGGAGATGCGGCTTCTCAAGCCAACGACCGAGTTGGTTATTCTCGCTCCATCAATAATGCAGCCTTCGCTCATGATCGAATCCTGGATCTCCGATTGTTCAACCTTTGATGGAGGCAAGTATCGTGCTCGGGTATACACCGGGGCTTGGGCATCAAACAAATTGAACTTCGGAATCTTAGAAGTCAGATCCAGATTAGCGCGATAGAAAGCGGCAATGGTTCCGATGTCTCCCCAGTAACCGTTGAAAACGAAGGCCTGCACTTTTCCAGACTCTATGGCTCCGGGGATAACGTCTCTGCCAAAATCCACCCAGGCCGGATCTTGGGCC
>JAIVJP010000005.1 GCA_020199975.1 Acidobacteriota bacterium | reverse complement strand
CCCGGCCAAGCAGTCGCTCAAGTCGGTACTTGTCGTCCAGCACCTGACCGAGGTAATGATCCAGTCCCGTCATTGGGGGTTATGCTCCCAACTTATTGCCACGACGCTTTTGAAAGCGCCTTCGTGTCCGCGTTTTCAGGAATGCCTTCCATGATCAGCACTCGAGAGCCTTGCAGCTCCACCACCACGCGGCCTTCATTTGTCTGCCACTCGTGACGCTTTCTCGCCGGGCTCTGAGCAGTGGCGTTCACAGCTTTAGTATTATCGCCCGAGGATATCTCCGTAGCTTTCGCGTTTGGATAGCGTCGCCAAGTGCGTTTGGCGTAGGCGTCGAAAAACTCCCGAGCATCGTTTTGTGTGTCCCACGCGGTAAGTTGAACAGTGAACACGTCACCGGGCTTCGAGCCTTCATATAGCGCATAACGGTCGCCCGCCCAACCCGCCGCCGCGCGACGCGATTCAGCTGAAGCATTCAGAAATTGATCTAGAATCAAATAGAGGCTCCATTCACCGTTCACGTCGTAGTCAATTCTTTTCCAGCCGGTGCCCAACATGGTGCGCAGCTCCGGCAGCGCGACTTTCACCGGCGTCTCATAGTCGAAATATTTTTCCGGGTGGAGAATCTGCTCACTGGATAAAGGCAACTTTGCATAGGCCTGCGAAACTGACGCCCAACCACCTCGCTTGTAAACTCGTGTGGCCCATTCGGATCCCTGCTCATAGGGAAATACCAGCGATTCGCGGATCGCTCGCGGCGCTTGTTTGAACTGGTCTGAGGCCATGTTGCTGCCGCCCAGCGAACGAATGAACGCCAGGGCCACGAGTGGATTCTTCGCCATGTAGAGCGTCATCGCGAGGGTGGCATCGCCTTCGATTAGCGCATGGGCAGCGAGCTCGGCGTCGGAGTCGCCTTTAGGCCATTTTTCGAAGCGTCGCAGGTTGAAATGCTGATCTTGTAAGGCGTGAGTCAACTCATGAGCCATTACGGGCTTTTGACCTTGAAGCTCGATCCAGTCGGCAAGATAGAACTGCTGAGCTTTTGGATCGTAGTAACCGGCTACTTGTTCGGTCAGTAGCTTGACTACGAAGGGACGGTACTGAAACTCTGGTGGCGCCAGCCCGAGCTTCTTCAGGGCAAGTTCAGTAGCATGCATCTGGGCCGGGGTTGTTTGCTCGTCCAGGTTGCGAACAATCATTCGCTCGATTTCAGTTCGAGACTGCGCACCGCTTTTTACCGGTCGAAGAATCGCCAGTTCCCGGATCTCGCTAGTTTCCTTCAGGATCGTAACCGTGGTCGCCACTATTGCCGCGTTCCGCGGGGTGCCGGGAGCGGCCGCCGTGGCCTGGGGCATGGAGGCGACCCGAGGAGTGCCGACGAAAACCACCGTGAAAATGAGGCTGGAACAAACCAGCGGGCCGAGAATCCTGGCGATTTGCTTTGACAACCTCCGGCTCTCGCTCTTATAGTCCGTTAAACGTTTCAGACCCAGTAGCAATTTAAGGTTCATGCGGCATTCTCTTTTCTAAAGAGTTTGGAGGCATTCGCTCATGACGAGCCCGGCGCCGGAAAATGTGCTCGGAGATTGGCACGAGACGGTTTTGCGTGTGCGCTACTCCGAAACCGACAAAATGGGCATCGTCTATTATGCCAATTACCTCGTCTGGTTTGAAATCGGCCGGACTGAATATTGCCGCGCGCGTGGATTCTCTTATCGCGACATGGAAACGAATGACAACGCGTTTCTGGTCGTGGCCGAGAGCTATTGCCGCTACAAGGCGCCTGCCTATTACGACGACGAGATCTTGATTCGTACGCGCATTACCGAACTCCGCCGGCGCTCGCTGCGGTTCGGTTACGAAATCGTTCGGGCCACTGACGCTCAAATAATTTCAGAAGGCGAAACCGGGCACGTCGTTACTGATGGAGCAGGCCGCGTACGCTCATTTCCTGAAGGCTACGCTCAACGTTTTCTGGGGCCGATTCTCAAAAAATCCCAAAGTGGGGAGTTAGTTCCCCCGCAAACCGCTCCAGAGTAAAAAGTGGACAGTGGACAGTGGGCAGTAGACAGTTAATGAGTTGATCTTGGGGCCGCAGGCTGCCGGCATCAGTGGTTTAGAGAGTTTGCAAGACCATTGATGAGTCTGCCAACCTCCGCTGAAAGCCTCATGACCTCATCTAAATTGCTTTGCCGCAAATACCCCAATCTTCCAGCGATCAGGATTTGAGTCTCCACCTCTCTCAAAGACCCGTGCGCATAGGAGAGGTGATGAAGGAACTCATTAGTAGATCTGCGCCCTTGTCCTTCTGCGATGTTCGAGGGTATAGAAACCGCAGCCCGCCTGACCTGACTCGCGAGGCCATAGAGTTCCTCTTTAGGAAACTCTCGAGTTGCCTCGTAAATTCTTTCCACCAAGTCCATAGCTTTCTGCCAGACGATCAACTCAGAGTAGTTTTTAACTTTCATGTTACTTACCTCCGTGAGGAAGAGATTAGGATAGAACTTTTCAGTCATTGTTCATTACTTTCCGTATTCTGCCCACTGCCCACTGTCCACTTCCACTGCCCACTGCCCACTGTCCACTGCCCACTGTCCACTGTCACTGGCCACTGTTCACTGTTCACTGATCATGCGCAAGATTAATCCGCTCGATGCTGCGTGCCTTCCCGGTTGTCTCATCAATGCCGATCACCGCCGCGCAAATGCGCACCTGACCACTCGAATGTTCGGCCCTGCGTGCGATTACCGAAGTGAAGCGGGCAATCACATCTGATTTGTTCATGCCAATCACGCCGTCGTAACTACCTGTCATACCAACATCAGTCAGGTAGGCCGTCCCTTGAGGCAAGATTCGCTCGTCTGCGGTTTGCACGTGGGTGTGCGTCCCGACGACTGTCGAAACGCGGCCGTCCAGATACCATCCCATGGCGACCTTTTCGGAAGTCGCCTCCGCGTGCATGTCCACTAGCCGCACCTTGATTTCTGACGACAGCGAACTCACCAAGCCCTCCACGATCCGGAAAGGGTCGTCTGAAGGCGGCATAAACACGCGCCCAATCAGATTGATTACTGCCACCTTCGTACCGCGTATTTCTCCCTGCCAGAGCCCACTCCCAGGCGTTCCCGGCGGATAGTTGGCGGGCCGCAGCAACCGGGGTTGTTTGACGATGTAGTCGATAGCCTCTTTTTTATCAAAAATGTGATTGCCGGAAGTCATTATGTCGATACCGGCGGCGAAAAGTTGTTCAGCCAGCGATGGAGTAATCGAAAAGCCGCCGGCTACATTTTCGGCATTCATCAGGGCGAGATCGATTGCATACTGCTCGCGCAAGTCCTGTATGCGCTCAAGCACAGCAATGCGCCCGGGCTTGGCCACCACATCACCAATCATCAAGACTTTCATACAGGCGGCGCAAATCGGGAATCGTAAATCGTGAATAAAAAAAGTCGTAAACCGTGAGTCGTAAATCGTGAATAGAAAGAGGTTTCTATTTACGATTCACAATTTACGATTTACGACGATTGACGAGAGGGAGATCCGCTGAGTCGTTCCGAAGCCGAAATTGAACCTGCATGTACAGGTGGGTGACCTATGTCTGCCGCAGCCTCTGGCAATTCTTAACGGTGAAGAAGTGCACTGGCTGATGCGGCGTCGGTCTCCCAATTTAACGGCGTTGGCTCAATCATCGTAACTCGGTGACGGGCCCCGCAGAAAGTTTCCCTCCGCCACTGCGGATACTAGCACACGAGGGAGACGGATGGAACTGAAATCATTTTCCAATTTCCATCTTCCATTTCTCATTTGTCATTTGGGGCTGAGCGAGTATGATGGAAGCTACTTTCTCACGATGGGATGAGCCTCACGATAATGGAAATAGACCCTGGTTTGAACCCCCAGTCGCGAGCCGATGAACTAGAAGACCGTTTAATAGAGTTCGCGGTTCGTATCGTAAGGCTTTCCGCTCGACTGCCTCGAACTCCTGCGGGAAAACACATCGCCGGACAAATTCTGAGGGCTGGAACGGCTCCCGCCCCGAACTACGGTGAAGCGAGAGGCGCGGAGAGCCACGCCGATTTTGTTCACAAGTTACGTATCGTCCTTAAGGAACTAAATGAAACATCGATTTGGCTTCGCATAATCGAGAGCAGCCAGCTCTTAGGACCGCAGTTACTTTCTAACATCATGCAGGAGAGTAAAGATTTATGCAGAATCTTCACCTCCTCGCTCAAAACGGCCAGAGCAAACAGAAATGGCCAATAAAAATGACCAATGAATAATGAGAAATGGAAATTGGAAAATGGAAAATGAATATGATCCGACGTACGAAGAAGTGCTAACGGAGGGAGATTTTCCCAGCCCCGCTTTGCCCTTGCTCCACATTGCTTCGGACTTTCAGCAGCCGATCGAGCATTTCGGCGCACTCGGCGCTGCGTGTGGCAAGTTGGGCGTCCGCCTGCTCGTGAAGGTGTTTAAGGCGGTGAAGTTCATCAGCGACGTGCAACGCGGCGAGGATCGCAACCTTTAGAGAATCAACGGTCAAGGTTCCTGAGGAAATGTCCCGCATGCGGCTGTCTACGAATTCGGCAAGCTGGATGATGTACTCCGTGTCGCCGTCGGAGCGAATGTTGTAGGTCTGGTTATAAATCTCAACTCTGATCGTGGGAGTCGTGGTAGTCGTGTCCATGCTGCTTGTACCGAGCGTTTGGCCAATTCCGGCGGTCATCTGAGTTCCTCCGCGAGTTCTGGATCCAGAGCCGCAACCGCGTCCAGCATTGCCTCCACCTTCATACGTATCATGTCGCGTTCGGCTAGTAGCTGTTCGACCTGTCTTTCAAGCCGCTGGGTTTCCTTGGGTACACCCATTCCGCGGCGCGCCAGCGAAAGTTCCTTTTCGAGACTTTCCTTCTCTTGTCGAAGCGTTTTGGTGAGCTCGATGGTGCGATAGATCTTGTCTTCGAGGTGCGAGAACTTTTCCAGTCCAGATAAACCGACCATCATTATCTCCCACGACCAACCTAGCTCGAGCGGGTTCGATTATGCGGCTTCGCGGTGGCAAGCGCAAGACTGATTTTGCATCAGAAGACGATTTATTTCTTCAATGCAGTTGCGCACTATACTGGCGAAGCAGCGAATCAATCAAGCCGCGATGGCGCTCCTCAACTTCTTCGTCGCGCAAGGTCCGCTCATCCGAGCGATATTCGATTCTGAGAGTCACCGCGCGCCTGTCTTCCGGTATGTTCGCTCCTTCGTAGGTCCCCACTAGTTGGGCGCCGCGGCAATCATCAACCTGCTGTTCTTCTATTGTGCGCAGCAGCTCCTCCAGAGTGATTTGGCGACCAACCAGAATAGTGAGATCGCGTACGACGGATGGATAACGAGGTAACGGTTCGTATTGGACCGGAAGCTCTTCAGCAGCTAGCAGCCTGGTGAGATCAAGCTCGGCAACATAGACAGGCTGGCGAAATTTATAAGCATCAGAGACCGACTCCGCCAGTCTTCCGAGAGACCCGATAGGTGTCCCATCAGCCAACAATATCATTGCCGACTGACCTTCTCGTAAGTGTTTCGCTTGGGCTTTCGTGAAGCGAAGTGGTCCACGGTTCATCGCCGCGAGAGCCGCTTCCAAAGACCCTTTAAGATCATAAAAATCCGTTTCTCGCGGCGCTTGTGCTCGGTTCTCTTCACTGGCGCCACCGGTGGCAATTAAGGACAGTGCCTCGCGTTCGTTTGGCAACTCACCAGAGTCCGATTTTGCAAAAATCCGCCCAGTTTCAAACAAACGGCAGCTGCGTACGCCGTGATTAAGATTATGCCGTAGGGAATTCAGTACGCCCGGAATCAGGGTAGGACGCATCCGCACCTCGTTTTCGATAATCGGATTCTTAAGCGTGATAAAAGCGTGCTTAGAATCCTCGGTATTGAATTCCGGAATCAACTCAAATTGATTGTCATGCACCGCTTCGATAAAGCTAAAATTGATTGCCTCATCAAAGCCCAGGATTTGGAGCGTTCGACGCAACTTGCGGATTCTCAGCTCCCTCGGTTGATGCTCCCCTGACTGGTTCGATGGAGGAAGTTCGGAGTCGATCTTGTCGTACCCGAAGTGCCTGGCGATTTCTTCGACTAGGTCCTCTTCGCGCTCGATATCAATCCGCCAGGTAGGTGGAACACACTTCCAGACCGCGTGCGATTCCTCAGTGTGAACAATGCCGAGTCCGGTGAGAATAGATTTCATATCGGTTTCAGCGACGCTTAGCGAAGTCAGATTCTCAACTCGAGCAGGACGAAACGCAATACGCCGCGACGGCATCGGACTTGGATACACATCGATCGTATCCTCCGTCGCCACGCCGCCGGCGATCTCGCAGATTAGCTCGACGCATCTGTTTTGAGCGCGCAAGACGTTCTCGTAATCCGCGCCGCGCTCGAACCTCCGCGACGCTTCTGTATCCATGCCCAACTTTCTGGCAGTCCGACGCACCGAGTCTGGGTTAAAGTAGGCGCTTTCGATCAATACATCCGTTGTCTGAATGGAGATTTCGGAGTCTTCGCCACCCATTATCCCAGCCAGTGCAACCGGCCGCTCGGCATCCGCAATCACCAGCATGTCGGCGTCGAGCGGGCGCTCCACACCGTCAAGCGTCTTCAACTTTTCACCCGGGGTGGCGCGTCTGACGACGATTCGTTGTCCGCCGAGCTTTGCCGAGTCAAAGGCGTGAAGCGGCTGGCCCTGTTCATGCAGCACGTAATTCGTGATGTCGGCGATATTGTTGATAGGTCGCTGCCCAATCTCTTCCAGTTGTTTCGCCAACCAGGCCGGGGATGGGGCAATCTTTACACCGCACACTAGTCGGGCGGCGTATCGCGGGCAGAGATCGGTATCACGGATTTCCACCGACGTCAGGTCGGTGGCCCGGCCTTCAGCCCTGACCGGTTTACTGGACGGCGGGCGAACCTTTCCTGACTCGATGACCGCAACTTCGCGAGCAATCCCCACATGGGAGAGACAGTCGGGACGATTCGAAGGAACTTCGACGTCAAGAACAGAGTCGCCGTCCTTCTCTTCCACGCCGTCGATTGCCAACCCGACCATGGTCAATCGCTCCCGCAACTCCAGCGGCGTCAGGGTAGTCCCGGACAGTTCTCGTAGCCAGTTGTAGCTGATGAGCATAGAGCGATCTTAGTCTTTTGAGCTTTGAGCTTTGTGCTTTGTACTTTGTCGTGAATCCTTGCTCAATGAAACAAAGCTCAAAGTTCAAAGTACAAAGTTCAAAGCACTGTTTCTTTTATTCAAACTGTTCCAAGAATCGTACATCGTTTTCGAACAACAAGCGGATGTCGTCCAGCTCGTACATCAGTCCCACCATCCGGTCGATACCAAAGCCAAAAGCGAAGCCTGAAAATTCTTCAGGATCCACGCCGGCCGCCCGGAGTACGTTAGGATGGACCATGCCCGATCCGCCCAACTCGATCCAGCCGGAATTCTTGCAGATACGACACCCTAATCCGCCGCACTTAAAACAACTAAAATCAAACTCTGCACTTGGTTCGGTAAACGGAAAATACGAGGGACGAAAACGCGTCACGGTCTTGGATCCAAACATGCGGCGCAGCAGCTCGGCCACGGTACCTTTCAGGTGCGCCATTGAAATACCGCGATCCACGCAGAGTCCTTCTACCTGAAAAAACATCGGATTGTGCGTCGGGTCTGGAGTGTCACGGCGGAAAACACGGCCCGGCGCGATCATTCGCACCGGCGCTCCACGTCGCTGCATTGCGTGTATTTGGACCGTCGAGGTTTGGGAACGCAGTGCCAGCCCTTCAGTCGTGTAGAAAGTATCCTGGGAGGCCCGCGCAGGATGGTTCGGTGGAATATTCAGCGCATCGAAGTTATAGAAGTCGGTTTCAATCTCACAATCATCCTCAATCGCGTAGCCCAGGGCCACGAAGATATCTTCCAGGCGTTCGCGCACCAGCGTGATGGGATGAAGATGTCCGCGCCGAGGGCGTCGACCGGGCAGAGTTACGTCGATGCTTTCGCGCTGGGTGCGGGCCGATTGAATGTGATCCTTCAGTTTCGATTCGGCCTGCTCAATAGCCGATACGATTTCAGCTTCCCGGCTCTGAACCAGTTGGCCAAAGGCAGCGCGTCCTTCCGTCGCTACACGGCCGATGCTTTTCTTGCAGTTGACAAGCACGCTCTTCTTGCCCAGATGTCGCGTGCGCAGCTCCGCCAGAGCACGCTCCTCGGACTCCGCCTGGTCTAGTGTGAGTCCCTGCACGGCGGCGTATTGACCGGTAAAGCGGGCAAAGCGTTCGAACTCATGCTCGAACGCCTTGCTTGCAGCTTCAACCTGGGTCCTTGGATCTTCCTGACTTTGACTTTCGGCCATCAGCAAAAATGTGCGCTGTTTAGGCAGCCGCTTTTTGTCGCTGTTCACTATCCAAAGCGTTCTTCGCTTGCACGGCCACTTCCTTAAAGGCTTCCGGCGTGTTGGCGGCCAGATCGGCAAGCACCTTGCGGTCCAGCTCGACACCGGCGAGTTTCAGGCCGTGCATGAACTGTGAATAATTCAGCCCGTTAAGACGCGCCGCGGCGCCAATACGCACGATCCACAGACTACGAAAATCACGCTTCTTCAGCTTTCTTCCGGTGTACGCAAAATTTAACCCACGCTCCACCGACTCTTTCGCCGAACGGTAGAGCTTGGATTTGGTGCCGCGATAACCTTTCGCGAGCTTCAATATTTTTTTGCGCCTTTCAAGGCGTTTATTTCCACGTTTTACTCGAGGCATAATTCAATCTCCCTTCTATTAAAGAGACGCGGAGACGGGGGTGACAGGGAGACATGAGCAATAGGGAACTTGGCACTGTCGCAGTCTCCCCGCGTCGCCCGTTCTCCCTGTCTCCGTGTCTCCCGCTCTTCATCCTTCCGCCTTCATTCTTCATTCTTAGTATTAATCGCGCCCGTAAGGCAGCATCGCTTCCACGCGCTCTTGATCTGACTTCGACACCAACGCGTCAATATCCAGCAAGCGCTTACGCTTGTTAGTCTTTTTCGTCAGGATGTGGCGAGCATGTGAATGACCGCGCTTTATTTTTCCAGTAGCAGTCAATCGAAAGCGCTTGGCCGCTCCCTTGTGTGTTTTTAGTTTTGGCATGACTAACTGTTCTCCATTTCCCAATTCTACTGGCCACTGCCTTCTGGCTTTGGCTTGCCGCCTTCTGGCAACTGCCTGCCGCCTTCGGATGCGGCGGGTCGTTCGGCCTTGGCTGCACCCTTGTGTCGCTTGGGACCAAAGATGATGAACATCTGATTGCCTTCCATGCGCGGCCTGGCTTCTACTTCACCGAGGTCTTGTAGATCGCCCTCCAGTTTCGCAAGTATCCTGGAGCCGAGTTCGCGATGCGTCATCTCACGGCCCCGGAACCAGATCGTGGCTTTCACCTTGTCACCTTCCTGCAACCACTCCCGGGCGTGCTTCATACGGTAATCGTAATCGTGGTCGTCTGTGCCGGGCCGAAACTTAACTTCCTTGACTACAATCGTCACCTGCTTCTTCTTCGCCTCATTTGCCTTCTTTTTGGCTTCGTACTGATACTTTCCGAAGTCAATAATCCGGCAGACAGGCGGGTCGGCTGTTGGCGCTACCTCAACCAGATCCAATCCTTTTTCCCTCGCCGCGCGGATGGCGTCGCGCACGTCCATCACCCCGAGTTGTTCGCCTTCATCACCGATTACGCGCACCTGCGGAACCCGGATTCTTTCATTGATACGCGCGATCGGTAAGCGACGATTGTCAGGTCGCTGTCCACGACCGCGAAAGCCTGTAGCTATACTTCACCTCCTCGATTAAAAGTTTCGAGTCTGGAGTTCGGAGTTCCGAGTCGCTGGCTTGCTAACTCGAAACCCGAAACCCGAAAACTCGAAACTAACTGTTTACCAGCGCCCGCTCCACGACGAGCTTGCGGGCCATCTCACTGAACTCCGGGAGCGACATCACACCGATGTCTCCTTTTGAACGTTCGCGAACC